>CAYTDF010000342.1:0-5906 GCA_964436365.1 uncultured bacterium
GGGAACGGGGATGGGCCTTTCCGTTGTGCACGGTATCGTGAAGAGCCACGGGGGCGCGATTGCCATCGATAGCGAGCCTGGAGAAGGGACGACCGTCGAGATTTTGCTGCCCAAGCATTCCGGTGAAGTTGAATCGGGAGCCGCTGAGCTTCCCGCACCGGTCGGCGGAAACGAACGAATCCTTCTGGTCGACGATGAGGAGGCGCTCACCGACGTCATTAAGGTGTATTTGAATCAACTTGGATATGAAGTTGAAGCGAGATCGTCCGGTTTTGAAGCGCTCGAGTGTTTTCGTTCCGATCCAGCGGGGTTCGATCTTGTGGTTACCGATCAGACGATGCCCCAGATGACGGGAGGAGAACTTGCGGAGGAGATTTTGCGAATCCCGCGGGAAATCCCTGTTATCTTGTGCACGGGATACAGCGATGTGATGTCTGAAGAGAAGGCGCGTGCTATGGGAATTCGTGCGTTTATGATGAAGCCCGTTCGCTTTCCCGAACTTGCCGAAACTATCCGGCGATTGCTCGATCGGACGTAACGTGCCCGGCGAAAGGGTCTGCGGCTGCGCCTGCGTCGGCCTCCGCGAGGTAGAAACCAGTGCCGGAGGTTGTTCCCTTGGTGTGCGCGAACGAAGAACGGTTTGCTGTGGGCACGCGCGCTACAACGCTTTTTCGTAGACCCAGAATACGCGATCTATGGTGGCTTTTACGGTTCGCGAATAAAAACCGATCGGTCCCACCCAGGGGATGACGCTGCTATTCAGACCCGCCTCACGAATCGCGACCAAGCAACGCTTAAGCGTGATCTCGCCGAGTTTGTGACAACGGTACTCTGGCTCCGTTCCCATCGGTCCAAACCAGCCGGTGCCACGGTTGTTGCCGTCATAGGCGGCGAACGCGACGACCTTTTCCCCGGCTAAACCTACGAATAAAGAAACGGGGTCGTTCCTGTACGCGTTATCGCACTCGTACCGCCAGACCTTCCAGTTCGCATCGAGCAGCGCATACAGGGACTCGCGGTCGGCTTCGATGGCCCGGCGTACGATCAGCCCGTGCGCCTGGGCTTTCTCTTCGAGCGCACTCGTGTCCAGGTCCAGCCCGCCAAGGTGCGAGATCATGTCGATGTTCTCATCCACCTTGGCGTAACCCCGCCGCTCGAAGAGGATCGTCGCGGGGGTGTACCGGGGATCGACGCCGGGAGCGAGATAGTTAGGGATTGAATCCAGCGTGTGGATTCTCTCCGCACCGCGCGCCTTGGCCCGTTCCTCGAACGCCTCCAGAAGCGCCGAGCCGATACCCTGGCGGCGTTGGGCTTCTTCCACAGCGAAGATCTTGATGTACGCGCGACGCTCCCCCTGGCGTTCATCGACATGGCCCGCGAGGAACCCCACGGTCTTGCCATCGACCACAGCCTTCAAGGCCAACTCGGGATCGTAAGAAGGCTCTTCGATGATCTTCTCCCGAACCAGTGCTGGGCTGATAGGATCGTACGGAAGGGCGTTCTGGGCGATTGCGGAGATGGCTTCCAAATCGGCTTCTTGCAGGGTTCGCAGTTCGAGTGTCACGTCTCTTCTCCAGGGGCAATGGAATCGGTGCTCGAGTTGATTGAAGCGTACAACTTTTCCACCGCGAGTCGCGAGGGTGGTTCTCAGGGGGGGGCTCGCCCACGGCACCGCTTGGGCCTGCACCGGGTACTCGGGGATCAGCATAGACGACCGCAGAGATGAGGGGGTACACTACCTGTGACATAGCGCATTGCTGGGGGTGGCCCGACCGTCGGGTGGGCCTGAGAGATCACCCCTCGAACCTGATCCGGGTCATACCGGCGGAGGGAAGCGGCGATCTTTTCGACAGCGATGGGCGCGGCCTCCCGAACGAGGTTGCGCTTTTTCATTCTTACACGCGGACCTTCGGGCGATTTCCCCGACGGCCCTAGGAGTTGAACCATGAGTGTCAGCGAACAAACGTCTCAAAACGGCCGGAATATCACACAGATATATAGAGCGCGCCAAGGGGAAATCACGCCCGAAATGCGAATCGTTGCCGAGCGGGAAAAACTCGAACCGGAACTCATTCGTAGCGAGATCGCTCGGGGTCGCTTGATCATCCCCGCCAATGTCAATCACACGTCACTTGAGCCGATGGGGATCGGTATTGCACTGACGTGCAAGATCAACGCGAATATTGGCAACAGTGCGACAACCTCCAATATCGACGAGGAACTGAAGAAGCTAGCCTGGTCGATTAAGTACGGTGTCCATACGGTAATGGACCTCTCCACAGGAGGGAACATCCCCGAAATCCGCAAGGCGATTATTGCCGAATCGAAAGTGCCGGTCGGTACGGTTCCGATTTACGAAATCCTCGCTCGGGTGCCCAAAATCGAAGATCTTTCACACCAGCTAATCCTCGACGTGATCGAGGAGCAGGCGCAACAAGGTGTGGATTACATGACCATCCACGCCGCGACCCTTCTACGTCATGTTCCCATGACCACGAATCGCGTAACCCGGGTCGATTATGGCCAAGTGGATGTTGTACCACCACAAGGAGAACCCGTTCTTTGAGGTGTTTGAAGATATCTGCAAGATCTTCCAGAAGTACGACGTCAGTTTCTCGTTGGGGGACGGCCTCCGGCCCGGATCGCTGGCGGACGCTTCCGACGAGGCGCAGTTCGCCGAACTCGACGTGATGGGCGATCTTACTCGGTTGGCCTGGGCCCATGATGTCCAAGTCATGGTGGAAGGTCCCGGGCATGTCCCGATGCACGAAATCGAAATGAATATCAAACGGGAGATGGACGTCTGCGACGAGGCGCCGTTTTACGTTCTCGGTCCCATCGTGACCGACGTCGCTCCTGGGTACGACCATATCACTTCGGCCATCGGGGCTTCGATCGCCGCTCAAGCCGGCGCGGCTATGCTCTGCTATGTGACGCCGAAAGAGCACCTTGGGTTGCCGAATCCCGAAGATGTCCGGGCGGGATGTATCGCCTATAAGATCGCGGCGCACGCCGCCGATATCGCCCGGGGGCGTCCGGGAGCACGGGACTGGGACGACGCGATCTCCAAGGCGCGGTACGACTTCGATTGGGAAGAGCAGTTTCGACTTTCTCTCGATCCCGAGACCGCTCGTGAGATGCACGACGAAACATTGCCACAGCACAAATTTAAAGAGGCGGAGTTTTGTTCGATGTGTGGACCGAAGTTTTGCGCGATGGCGATTACGCGCGATACGCGAAAGATGGCGGAGGCCTACGAGCAGAAAAAGGATGATGTCCGGTCGGCTATGGATACCGCACGGCAGCAAGGCGCTGCGGGGTGACGCTGGCGGAAAACGGAACCCGGTGGACGACGGCCCTTCTTGCGGGCGGTGCCGCCGTCGCTATGTATTTATGGACACTCGCGCCCACATTTACCTTCGGCGATAGCGGGGATTTTATCTCGGCTTCGGTGACGTTGGGCATTGCGCATCCGCCGGGATATTCGGTCTCGGTTTTGCTTGGAAAAATCGTTTCGATGTTACCGTTTCCGGGCGAGACCGCGTGGCGTATCAACGCTTTGAGCGCGTTCTGCGCGGGCATGGCCACACTTTTACTCACGCAATTACTTTTGGAATTTCTGAGAGAGACCCTTCCTGAATTGGACCGGCGGGGGGCGAACCTGGTCGCTTTTTCTTGCGGAATGGCGTTCGCTTTTTCGCGCACGTTCTGGTCGCAAGCCGTGATTGCCGAGGTGTATACGCTGCATCTGGCGCTGGCGATCGGGGTGATTTTCTTGGTGGAACGCTGGGTTCGTGGGGGCGAAATTCGCTATTTGCAAGCGGCGGCGCTGCTCGCCGGGCTCGATTTTGCGGTTCATCAATCGGCGGCGTTGCTGTGGCCCGCGCTGGGCTGGCGAGTTGGAAATCGACCCTCAGGACCCGGCAACCGGGTTGCACTCCGAGGTTGGCTGTCGCTGCTCGGATTGGCTGTCTTGGGGCTGTCGCCGGTTCTGTTTGTGTGGCTGCGAAGCCTTGGTGCGCCTGCCGTGCAGAGTTTTCCGATCTCGTCTCCGGGGCAGTTTTTGGCCTTTTGGCTTCAGGCCAGCGGGGGGGGATTCGAACTCGGCCGTTTGGCAACATTGGGTTGGAACTTGGCAATCCAGCTGCAATCGGTTGCGAAAGACTGCACACCCGTGGTTCTGCTCTTGGCGGGGTACGGTTTGACCTCTCTGCGTGGCCAGAATGGGTCTCTCTACGGATTCGTGCTCATTGGATTTGTGGTGGCGGGGGTCTTCTCGGTGATCCCGCTCGCGCTTCTTCTCGCGCCGAATCAGCTCGCGGATATCCCGGTCTTCACACTCCCCTATCTGCCCTTCTGCATGATGGCGACCGCGGCGGGACTCGGCACGATGCTTTTGCGGTGGAGGCGTTTGACAGGATTGGCTCTGATCTTGGTTCCGCTGCTGCCGTTGGTTTTCAATCTGGCTTGGTGCGACCGGGGAGGCGATGTCTCTGCGCGCCACTACGGACAGGCGATTCTCAATGCGCTTCCCGAAGGCGCGACGGTGGCGGCCATCGAAGATTCGACATGCTATCCGCTCTCTGTCTTGCAGATCGTCGAACGGGAACGGCCGGACGTTCTGTTGTGGCCTTTGCTGCTGGGTTCGACGCGACACGCCGAACGGGTGCTCGATCCGAACGCGTATCCGGCAGCGGTGCGGGGACGGCGGTTGTATATCGATTTTACGCCCGCGATGTGGGGGATGGTGGAGCGGATGACGCCCGGAGCCCCGCTGCACGAGCTGCAGCCCAATGCCGCCATGACCACGCATGAACCCGTACCTGTGGAGAGATTGGACCGGATTGTGGAGCCGGTGCGGGATTGGATTGTGGGGAACCGGCCGGGAAGTGCGAATCATTGGGGCCGAAGGGTGTTTGCCTCGTTGTATGTAACTCAGGGGCTTTTTTTGAGTCAGGCCGGGCGGCACAATGAGGCGGAAACGTATTACCGCGCCGCTTTGGAAGTGGACGGCTTTCATGGGGACGCCTTGCAGCGTTTGGCGGAACGGGCGCTGGAGGCGGAGCGGCTGGACGAAGCGGAAGCCTTGTTGGACCGTCTGCTTTCGGTCGCGCCTTATGAGTCGGAGGCTTTGGTGACCTTGGGCCGTCTGTGGATCAAGCGGGACCTTCCCCATCAGGCGATCGCGGAATGGGAGCGGGCGAGGCGATTGGACTCGCGGAACCTGCGCAGTCGTCTCTTTTTGGCGAAGGCCTACCAAACCCAGGGTGAGCGATCGAAGATGCGGGCGTGTGTGCGTGAGGCGCTGGCGATCGATCCTTCATCGGCGGCCGCGCGGGCGATGTTGAGGTGAGTTGGGGGTGATGCTACGGGTTGGGAGAGCCACAAAGTGGTTTGCACCGGATTCTAGAACGACTATACTCCTCTATGTAGAACAAACCGAGGGGGAGGAAGCATCCTGTGCCGACACTCATAAATGGTGGGCCGAACATCCCAGCCGAGCTCTTGTACACATATGAAAAGGGGGAGGTCGTCTTCTTCTGCGGAGCGGGTGTCTCTATGGACGCGGGGCTGCCGGATTTTGAAAATCTTGTGGAGAAGGTGGTGTCTCCGGGGACGTACGATGAGTCACACCCGATACGCGAATCGTGGGAGAACAAACAGTACGACAAGGTTCTGGGGCTGTACGAGCGGGAGATGGTGCTCGGGACCATGCGTGAGAAAATTGCGGAGGCTCTCGATACCACGGAGATTACAGACTTGACGCTGCATCGGGCTCTTATCGATCTCTCTACAACTCTGAAAGGCGCATGTCGGCTGGTTACCACGAACGTGGACGATCTCTTTGTCAAGGCATTGAAGAAGACTGCCCTCCCCAGAAACATCATCGATATCGCACCCAAACT
>CAYTDF010000343.1:0-5873 GCA_964436365.1 uncultured bacterium
GAATCGTCGACAGTATCGTCGAGTCCAGTTCGAATCCGGTATCGCCCGGGGCGGTTAAATTCGCTAAAATCACCCCGCCAGTACTCGCTCCCCCAATCGTGGCCGAACGCGCCCACGATCCGGCCACAAGGCTCTAACGAACCGCTGTGGACCTCATTTCCTTCGGAATCGATAAGGCTGAAGCTCGCCTCTTGGGCAAGGAAGTTGCTCTGGACGTTGAACCGTTTTGGCGCGCCGAGATCGTAGCCGACCTGATTGACCAACGCTTCCACGCGGCGTGGGTGGATAAGCGTGCCCGTAACTTCCGCGCCGTCCCACCACGCTCCCTCGGGACCGGCCTCGCATACGAGAGAAATCCAACGGGCTCCCTTCGGTGGCGCCGCATAGTAAAATGCAAAGCGCTTCCAACCTCGCGCCTCGCCTTCATGCACAAGCCGATCCTCACGAAGTACGCCTCCCGTCCCCAGCCAACGCAATCGAGACGCCTTCACACCCGGCCCTTTGCCGTAAATCGCGACATCGACACGCCGAAGGGCGCGTTCAACCGAAATCGGGTCGCTCGCAATCTCCATCGCACCGGAGACACGAACGGCGGCACTTCCGGAGTGGAAAACCTCGCGATCAAGTGCCCAACTCGTCTTTTGAGGCCGTTCGGCGCGCCAACCTCTCGGTTGCGAAAGGCGGCGCTCGCGGATACCGGAGCCATCGGGATAGGCCTCGCTCTTTTCAACCGGCTTCGCCTGTTCGAATCCACCGTATTGGAACAACGACTGCGTCACACAAACATCGGCCTTGCGCGGCGCAAACGTGCGCTGCAACACGGAACCGGACTGAGCGGCATCGAACCGCCGCGACGGCCAAGGCATCAACGTAGGATCGTACACGCCGCCCAACGTCAGACACCGCAACGTGCCGTCACTTCCGCAGAGAAGTATGTCGGTCTTGCCGTCATACTCGACATCACCCAGCGTCGCGGGAGCGATGTGACGAAGCCCGGCTTCAAAGCGCCACTCCAGGACGCCCTCGCTACTCAGGCAATAGAGCCCGTGGTCACCGCTCGCAACCAACATTTCGATATCGCCGTCACCATCCACATCGCCCATGGTCACAGCGGCGTGTACGGCTTCCTCTGTCGCGAAAGACCACTGGAGCGTACCGTCGTATTCGAGCAGGTAAATATGCCCATCGCGGTCGGCCAGAGCGATCTCCTCAAATCCGTCTCGGTCGATATCGCCCACGGCAATGGCCGAGCCGGAATAGACTTCGGCGTTCGCCAGCATGTCGAACCGCCACACAAAAGCGCCTGTCCGGGCATCGAACGCGAGGACCGCGGCTTCACCCATCGTGCAGCAATACAGTTCAGGATCGCCGTTTCCATCCGCGTCGGCGATAACGGCGGTGCTCTGAAACTCCGAGTCCGTGAAGCTCTCCCACAAGAGTGTTCCGTCGTCATCCAGACAAAAAGGAGCCCACCGGTCGACACCGAAAATCTCCTCGCGGCCGTCACCGTCGATATCGGCCGCCGCTAGCGAGCACTGAATTTGCAACGCCAGTTGGCCTTCCGCGCGTTGATAACTCCATCTTCGCTTCCCGTTGGCGTCGTAGGCTGTGATTCGATCTCCCGCACCGGCAATAGCTTCGGCCGCACCGTCTCCCTCCAGGTCAGCCCAGATCGCGCCTCCCCAAGTGATGCTCCCGGCGTCACACGTCCAACGCTCCCGACCCGTGGCCGCGTCGAGACAGCAGAGGAGACCGTCACTGCCACCGATCAAAAGCAGAGGACCTTCACCGCCCACCGCACCGCGCACCGCCGCGGTGCTGGTCAAGCGTTTCTTCCAAACACCCCCGTACTCCCACAATTGCGTGCCATCGGCGCCGATACAGCGAAGGACCCGCATCTCCGCATCGCTGACGATTGTCTCCTGTCCCGGCGAGGGGTTTACATCGGCAAGTAGAGGAGCCGAGTAGAGTGTCGAACCCGCATCGAAGGTCCATTTGACTTCGGGCGTAGCGGCAAAAACGTTCATAACGCACACAGTCGGCAATATAAAGCATAACAACTATAAGTCATTGGTATGTTTCATCTTAAGACGTCCTTATGGCTCATTAGACCGTCGCTCACGCGGCCCGGTCACTCCTCTGGCTTCGCAGCCGACTCCGTCACATACGTGTAGACCCAATAGGTGTATTCGTCCCACTGCACACCGTCCTCGGTGCGTAGGGCTATGGAGAGCCGTTGCTTCCCTTTCGTGAACTCGCTGGGGATTTCGAACTCGGTCTCCCGCCACGTCGCCCGCGCGTGGCCCGCTGGAACGTACCAGTCACCCACATCCCGTCCGTCGACCAGCACTTTCACACGTTGCGAGACCGTGGTGACCGGGTTCTTTCGCTCCTTACCCAACTCTCCATGGCTCCCGAATCCGTAATAGGAGCGCCGCCGCAGTTTCACACCGTCATTCTCCGGCTCGATGGCCACGGTGAATTCGCTCGACCGATCCCACACACGTCCACTATCCTTGAAGGTGTGATCCCGGTCGACCGGCGTGTCCTTGGCTTTGGGCAACTGATAGCTGCCTTCGTAGGGAAGCAGATACCGCTTTTCTTCTCTCGCGCCTTCGCAACGGTAGGCGTGAGCCTGCTCGGAGGCCGCGTCGCCAACATCGATCTCGTCGGTCAGTGCCAAGCGTGGGGACTCCCTCTGGTAAAAGAACGCCGTGCTCGAATAGTTTGCGGGCCAAGTACCCACCGGACCGTGCTCCAAGGCGAAACGAAACGCCCGATAGAATGGCACAACTTCAGAGAAATGAAACCGATACATCACGGAGTGGTCTTGATCGTCGACAACGTGCACGGGATAACCGTGCGTGGGGTACTGAAAGACGCTGTCATGCTTCGGGAGGTCGTACCAACCCCAGTTGAAGTACTCCTCGGTGCCCGTGCTGGCCACAAGCGGCGTGCGGTTGTCATCGATATAGAACCGGGCGTCTCCCTCCAGGTAGCCCCGCACCCACTCGCTCTTCTCCTAGGGCGAATAGGCCTGGACGCCTGAGAAGGTCACCACACAGCCCACGTAATGGCCATGCCCTCGGGTATCTAGAATGCAGTAGTCTTCGCCCGGCCGTAACGGAGTCTCCTGCCGCCAAAGCGCGTGGAAATATCCGGTGGCCTCGGGATAAGGCTCGTCAACGGAAGTAATCTCGTACTCGATCTCGATCTCGTCCGAAGACGTATTCAGAAGGTCCACACGGGCCGTCTTCCAGTACGGCATCGGGAAATGCGAGTAGAGCCAGCCATCTTCGCCCTCCCCAACCAGTAGACTGTTCGGGGAGACGGTTCCGTCGATGTACCGCTCGGTCTTTCTGTTTTCCGGCTTGCCATGCATGGCCGCATCCATCGCCCTTGGACAGCCCAGCGCGAAAAACGTGCTTAGCGGCGAATCCACGTATGGGGCAACGCGACCGTCCCAATAGGCCCGCAGCTGGAGTTTCCCGGCCCGCTCGAACGCCGAACTGTTCGGAAAACGTATCCTAATCCCGGTGATCGCTCCGGCACCCTCACAATCCAGGGCTGTGAACAGCCCACGGGCGGGGATGGTTTGGGTCTTGTGCAGTTTCCTTGAATCGCCGGAGACCACCAGTGGCACGGGGTCGGACCACCACTTGGCCGCCTCGTCGAGAGCCAAATCGGGGTCGAACGGTTCCACCGGTGTGTTCTTGGCGTACTTGTGGGCGAAGATATTGAGGAAGTGCGGTTTCTCCATCTCGTCGGTGGTCAGTTTGCAGTAGTCCGTGAAGGGAATGGGGACATAGCACCACGATGAGCCGTGCGTCTCTTCTTCCGCACCCACAAATGGCCGAACAAACGGGCTCTTCTTACCCGAATAGAGCTCCGCGAAGGGGATCGAGTAGGCCGGTTTGCCACTTCGGTCGGTGTAGACGTGCAAATTGCCCTTGTGGCCGATGGTTCGAACCACATAAACACACCCCGGGCCCTCTTCCTCGAACAGGACATATTCGTCGCCGTCGCGGTATAGGTAGGAGTAGAGCGCGTCAAACCCATCGTTGTTGTCGCCGGTCACGTCATGACTGCTGGTGCCGACAAACCAGGTCCCCGTTCGCAGCAACGGGAGCCCCTGCAAGTTCAGAAGAGCATCGGGCCCCACCGGTAACTTGGGAGCGGCTATTTGGGTTAAGCAAGAGAGCAACATGATTCCCATCACGGTATTCCTCCTATTCAGTGACGATCGAACGGATCGAGATTCTCAGAAGATGCTATAGGCATGTCGCGTGGGGTAACATGGGCTGAAGGAAGGTTCTGCAGCGCGACGACTTGCGCAGAGGTCCTTAATTGAAACAACATTAAGTCACACTCTGCAAACAATGTCAAATCAGCGGATTACAGTTAAGGGAAAGAAGCTCGGGAGGAAGGACTCGAACCTTCAAACTCCGGTGCCAAAGACCGGTGGCTTTACCAATTCGCCTACTCCCGAATGGTAAGAAAATCCACGTTCGCCAGCCACGAAATGCGAGCACACTCGGCATTCAACCGGTCGCGGCGGTGGATTCCTAAGACAGCCAGATTATAGCCGGACGGCCCGGCCCGGGGAAGCTGAGTCATCGCCGGGAGACCGGTCTGGCGGGGGCGATTCGCCCATCGGCTCGGACTTCGAGGGTTTCAAGTAACCCCAGGTCTCGCGAAGCATTCCTTTGACAATCTCTTTCGGCTTCCAAGGAACCATCTGCGGGCATCCCGCGCACGGCCCCGGACTCTCGCCACGGAAGTGGGCCTCGCGCAGCCCCGCCATGAAATCGCCGGTGCGGAAGCCATGGAGCGTGACCCCGTTCCCCAGTGTTCCCAAGCGGTGATTGGTCATGTAGCAGCATGGGAAGACCTCTCCCCCGCCCTGCACCATGACGTTCCGCCACAGGAAATGGCAGAACGCGGGACTGCCGGGTTCGGTCCCGTTCTTAGGGACGGCCGGTTCCTGTTCGAGGATACCGGATAGGTCGGCGTCAGCGTCCCCCGTTTCTTTCTTAACATACTGAAGAGAACGGAGATAGGTCATCGAGTCCAACGGCCAGGACATGAAGGGTATCCCCAGTTTCTCGGCCTGTTTGCGGGCTGTATCCAGGATCGTTTCGACTTGTTCCGGGTCGGGGGCGAGCTCCTCGCGCATCTTGCGGGACATGTAGATCGTGGTGTGCAGAACGACTTCGTCCGCGCCGAGAGAGGCCGCCAACTCGGGAAATCGCTCGGCCTCGTGCAGGTTCGGCCGCATCATGGCGAAGGAGACCACGAGACGCGGGCGTGTGAGCCCCCGTTCTTGGCGCATCTTCACGAAACGGCGTAGGTTTTCGATGATCTTAGGCAGGCCACCTGGTGGCCGGATGCGCTCGTAAGTCTCCGGTGTAACCGCGTCGATGGAGACGCCAATCTGGCGGACGCCCGTCTCGAAGAAAGCCTGGCAGCGGGCCTCATCCAGCAGGGTTCCGTTCGTCGAGAGACTCACTTCAGCCCCCTGTTCACGGACGAAACGCACCATGTCGAAATAGCGCTTGTCGATCAGCGGCTCGCCCAATCCGAAGAGGCTGACCTCACGCGCGCGGCGCAGATGGTGGCCGAACGAGCGGATATAATCCATGTTCACACGGACGTCAAACGGCATCAGATTGCCCTCGTGCTCCTCACGGGGACACATGATGCAACGGAGGTTGCAATGGCTACCGGTCCCTAGCGACAATTCCGTGGGGTAAGCGCGCGGCCGGGCACGGCGAAACAGGAGATCAAGATAGGATGTGAATGTGTTGTAGGCGCGGACAATATCCATACGTTCAGTCTAGCCGACCCGGCGGGATGATGCAGCCCTCCAGGGT
>CAYTDF010000344.1:0-5869 GCA_964436365.1 uncultured bacterium
GCCGATCCGGCGATGAGCGTGATTCCGAGCCAGCCTACAATCGGCCAGGGTGCTTTCTTCATAATTCATTCTCCTCTCTGTTCTTGGCGAACCTCCACATCATGGCTTCGGTTCCAAAATGATCGGACGCCCATCCAGGTCGGTGATTCGCAGGCTGCACGCCCACGCGCCCCCGCTGTTCAACACCTTCATCAAGATACGATTGACGCCTTTCTTGACGGTCACGAAGGCCTCGTTCTGGTCCGGTTCCCAGATACGTCCTCGCGTAAACTCAAAGACTTTCTCGCCGTTCAAATGAATGAAGCATTCGTCATTGCTCCCGATTTTGAGCTGTGCGTTCTGCTCCCGGTCGCTGAGCACTTCGGCGTACAGATACGTGCCGAGATTATCGGTGGTGTCGAGTATTCTAGCCAGGTCGATCTTCCCGCTCGCATCGTCCACTCGCAGTGGCTGCCAGCTGAATGATTGTCCATCCACTTGAATCGGTTTCGACACGTCCACGGGTTTCGACGGATCGACCAGATCGCTGGTCATGAGTCGGTCATGAGTCGGCAGCGGTCCCACAATCGACCAAGCCACCATGCACCCCGCACGCTTCGCCATTTCCGTGAGCACATCCGATGCGCCCAATGTCTGCAAACGGCCCGTCAGCGACCGTATGAGAGCCCCGTCCGTCGTGGTCCGCGCGGCCTTCAGGCACAGAGCCGTCACTTCCTCTTTTTGGCCCGCCGCAAGCAGCAACTTCGCTACCGGGTCGGCCGCGCGCGCGGCGGCATCCGACACGTTGACATTGGGATCGTCCATGGCCGTCGTCATGATGGCAGCCGAGCCGATCTCCGGCATCCGCCCCACTGCGCCCACTGCGGCGGCGCGGACCTCATCGGAACGGCTTCTTACGTTTGCGATACAGAATGGCAACGCAATTCTGTCGGCTCGTTTCCCGAGAGCTTCGATCAAGCGCGCCTTCACGGCGGGCTCCGACTGCGCTGCGGCGTCCATCACCGCCGTCGTCGTCTTTTCACCCGGGAAGGTGCCTAGCGCGTCGACTGCGGCGTCACGCAGTTCGGTGTCACCCGTTTCGAGCGCGAGAAGAACCTCTTTCAATGCGCCGGTCACGGCGGGGTCGTTGCGTTTTCCCAAGACTCTCACCAATCCCAGTCGCCGTTGGCCTTCCGCCGACTTCAAGGCTTTCACCAACTGCCGGGTTACGTTCTTCCCTCCTACGTATGGAAGCCGATCCAGCACCACACCGCGCACGCTCGCATCGTCGTCGTCCAGCGCTTCCACCGACAGCGCAATCGCGTCGCGGCTTCCCACGCTAGCCAAACTCGCCAGGCCCGCACGTTTCCACAGCGCGTTCGGCGCGTCCTCGCAGATACGCTGATAGATCTTGCCAGCCGAACGCGGATTGTTTTCGGCCACTTGGAGCAGCGCGTCCCCCGCCGCACTGAAGCATTTCTCACACTGGCTCTCCTCCCAGACAGACCACAGCGCACGGACACAGGCGCGGTCGCCCAGGTGTCCCGCCGCCGTGATCGCCGTTCGTTGCACGCTCTTGTCTGGATCCGACAGGGCTCGCAGAACCGTCGCACGCGCGGTCAGATCGCCGCGAGCGCCCAGCGTCTTAATCAAAGCCGCCTTCCACACCGGGCACGTCGCGTCTTCATAGACACGCATGAATGCTCTTGTGATCGCGGTCCCTGGCACGCGCTCCATGTTTTGGCGTACGGCTTCCCGGATCGGCGTGTTATAGAGTTGTTTCTCGAGCACGGACGCCGAGGCTTCTCCGCCGCACAGGGCGATCAGGCGCAAGGCCACGACTTTCTGTTCCGCGCTAAAGTCACCGGCGATCACTTTCAGCAGGGCTTGCTCTGCGGCGGCGCGCTCTTTCTTCTTCGCGTTTGGTGCGGTCGTGTTGTAGACGATTCGGTCAGCCGTACGTTTAGCCCAGATATGGGTGTCGTAGTCCTCGCCGCCGATCTTGTCGAAGAGAGCTCCCAGCACCTCTGGACCCTGTTCGACAAGTGCGTCGAGGGTTTTCTGCCGGATTTCGGCATCCTTCATCGACAAGCGATCGAGGATGGTCTGTGTGCTCTGCGCCGAAGCCGACAGCGCCAAGCAGAGAATGGCTCCCAGAACGAGTCCGTGGTTGATTCGTCTTATTTGCATAATTCCTTCTCTCAAAGTCCGTATTTCGATTCCTCCGCTTTCCGTCTACAGATACCAGGGAGCGCGGTACGGCCTAAACAGCCAGCGGTTGGCTTCCTCGTCGTCCGGGAAGATCTCCCGCACCGGATCCCAATTCAGTTTCTGGCCCAGTCGGCACGCGATGTTGCCGAGATGCGCCACCGAAACCGAGCGGTGCCCGACCTCCACATCGCAGATCGGCCGTTTTCGCGTACGCACGCAATCCAGCCAATCACGCTCGTGGCCGGGGCTGTTATAGAGGTGGACGTCCTCCGGACCGAGCGTGTCACGCAGGAGTTCCTTCGGGTTCGCGTCCATGCCTCCCCGCCAGACCTGAATCCAGCCGTCGCTTCCTTCGAACTTCGTACCCCGTTCGGGATTCGTCACCTTCAGCGTCACGCCGTTGGGGTACTCGAATTGAACGTCGAAGCTGCTGAACGTTTCGTAGAACCCGTGGGTCGGCAAAACGCCCGTTCCTTCGACCGACAGCGGGCCGCTAAGGTCCTTATCCATGCCCCAGTGGGCGATGTCGATATGGTGCGCGCCCCAGTCGGTCATCTGGCCCCCGGAGTAATCGAAGAACCACCGGAAGGTCCCCAGGAAACGTCCGGGGTTAAACGGGACTTTCGGTGCCGGGCCCAGGTACATATCCCAGTCCAAGTCCGCGGGCGGCGGGCCGTCGGCCTCCTTCGAGCCACCGCTGCTGGAGTTGCCGGGGAGGTAGGCGGTGACGGTATGCAGTTTCCCGATCCGGCCGCTCCGCACCAGTTCGCAAGCGTATCGGAAGTTATCCGAAGAGCGCTGTTGGCTGCCCACCTGGAACACCGTTCCATAGCGCCGGGCCGCCTTCACCAACGCTTTACCTTCGTCGATACAGACCGTGAGCGGTTTCTGGCAATAGATATCCTTCCCCGCTTGGCATGCGGATATCGCGATTCGCGTGTGCCAGTGATCCGGTGTGGCGATCAGCACGATGTCGATGTCGTCGCGGTCCAGCAACTCGCGGAAGTCCGTGTACGTCGCGCAATCGGAGTTGTCGTATGTGTCGTCGACTCTCGCCTTCGCCCGGTCCCGGTGTTCGCCGTACACGTCGCAGACTCCGAGAATCTGGACATCGGCGGTGCGGCAGAAGTTCCCAAGTTGTCCGCCGCCCATACCTCCGATACCGATAAATCCCATTCGAAGCCGTTCGTTCGCCGAAACCTTACCGCGGGCGAAAAGGTCTTTGGTAATAACCGGAAGCGCCAGTCCGGTCACGGCGGCTTGCTTTCCGATACGGCTGATAAACTTCCTGCGTGAAACCCGTTGCGTCATGGTATACCTCCCGTTGTTGGGTCCTGCATGCTCGCCGCGCTGAATGAATCGTCCTGTCCGCCGCGAACGACTATTCTCCGCGTCTTGTGCAAACCGGTCAAGCACGACGCTTTTCTCTGCTACCGGACCGCCCCGGTCCCAGCCACGCCGGGCCGAACCGCCCTGGCATTCAGGTCTTCACCATCGCCTGCTATGCTGTCCTGCGACACGAACGCCGTTGGCGCTTTCGAGCCTCTCTTGGCGGGAAACCGGAGATTAGAGCGTCTCTCGAAAGTTCTTTTCGGTAGGGCGCACGAAGTGCCCCCGTTGGCCGGGTGCCCAGCGTTTTCCAATCGGAAATAATTCTCTTGGAGATACAATAAGTCATGAAGACAACGCTGGTATTCGCTATCGCCATGCTTTTCGTTACCGCGCTCAATCTCCCGGGCGCTCAATCCGAACCGCCTCAGGATATCCTCTTCTACGTTGGCCCCGACGGGGCCGACACCAACTCCGGAACCGAGAATGCTCCTTTCGCCACCCTCGAAAAGGCTCGCAAGAGCGTTCGGAAGCGGATCGCGAAAGGGCTAGACGCGAATGTCATCGTCTACCTGCGCGGTGGTATCTACCTTCTTGACAGGCCGCTCCGGTTTGATGCGCGCGACTCGGGAACGGAGCTCCATTCCGTCACCTATGCCGCGTATCCGGGGGAGACGCCGATCTTTTCCGGTGGCCGCGAAATCAGCGGCTGGACACGGGGGAACGGCAACCGCTGGACAGTGACCTTGCGCGATGTCAAACGTGGCCGCTGGTGGTTCCGGCAGCTTTTCGCTGGGGGAAAACGCTTGCCACGGGGGCGTTTCCCGAACGAAGGCGACCCGTTTCTACGAATCGAGAGCATCTCCGACGGCGTTACCGAACTCCGATTGGACCGGACCTTTCCCGGCGGCGATCTGGCCAAAAAGAGCGCCGAACTCGTCGTTTTGTGTAACTGGTCGATCTCCCGGCACCGCGTCGATTTCACGCGCGGAGCCCTGGTGAAAACCGAGACGCCTGTGGGCTGGATCGGACACGACTGGACGACCGCCAGTCCGGGAAAACCCGCCTTCCTCGAGCACGCCTTGGAGTTTGTCGACACCCCAGGTGAGTGGTATCTGGATCGTTCCAGCGGCGTGCTGACCTATTGCGCCGCCGAAGGTGAAAATCCCAGCCGGATGACTTTCATTGCGCCCAAACTAGAACAACTTCTACGCGTACAAGGCAAGCGTGACGCGCCCGTACGCAGTCTGCATTTTCGGGGGCTCACCTTTGAATACACCGCCTGGCCGCTGCCCAAATTCGGGTACGCCGGGCTTCAAGCCGGACATCATGGGACGACCATCAAGGAGAAGCAGCACGTTCTTCCCCTGGCCATCGAGTATGCGTACGCCGTCGATTGTCGTATGCAGGAGTGCCGCGTCCGGCACACCGGAGCCTGCGGTGTGGGCTACGCTGAGGGGACTCAGCGCAATCTTCTCTCCGGGTGCGAGTTGAACGATATCGGCGCGAACGGCGTCATGATTGGTTGGCGCGGCCGCGAAACGCTCCTTTCGAAGTCACGGAGCTACGGGTTGGATACGGACTGGGTCAACCCACTCGATACGCCTGTGGCCAACGAAGTGAGCAACTGTTACATCCATGACTGCGGGACAGTCAGTTATGGCGCCGTGGGCATCTACGAGGCCTTTTGCATCTATACTCGAATCGCGCACAACCGCGTCTGCGACATGCCTTACACCGGTATATCCACGGGTTTCCGCTGGGACTCCACCGACACCAGCCAACGCGGTTGCCGTGTCGAATACAATCATGTCTTTGATGTGATGACAAAACTCGCCGATGGTGGCTGTATCTACACCTTGGGGTATCAACCGGGCGGGATTTTGCGTGGGAATCTTCTGCATGATGTCCATCGCAGCGACTACGCTCACGGTGGTGCGCCCAACAACGGCATCTTCTTCGACGAAGGCACCAAGGCGTTTCAGGTGATTGGCAACATTATTTACGACACCTCGGGCGACCCGACTCGTTTCAACGCCTGCAAGTCTGAGAACCAGACCTGGCGCGCCAACCGTTTCGGCGTCGCTCCAGACGACCCCAAGTTTCCCAAGCGCGCCGCGAACCGTGCCGGACCGCTACCGAAATATCGCCAGAGATTTGGATTCTGATTTTCCGGAGTGCATCCGGCATTCGTTCGAGCGCCGATTTGATTCTGTTTGCGGATTGTGGCAAAGTGACCGAGCGTCGCCAAGCGCGAAACCCATCTGTCGGGTTCCGTCCGATTTCACACGGGTTGGGAGGTTCTCATGCGGCCCTTCACCTTCATCTTTACGGTAGCCTTTTTCTTGGT
>CAYTDF010000345.1:0-5853 GCA_964436365.1 uncultured bacterium
GATACGAAGCACTGTGGAAGCCGTGCAAGACCTCGCGCAACGGGGACGCGGGCTGGTCACATCGTTGGGTCTGCAAACCTGGGAACTTTCGCTTTGGGCGGCGGGCGATGCCGGTCTCCCTGTGATCTTGGTTCTCCCTGAGACAGCTGTGGAAGAGAGCACATCCGAGGCGGTCGCGCGGGATTTCGGCCTCGATCCGTCATGCCTATCGCTCCACACCTTCCCGAGCCCAACCGGGGGACGTAGCGTGAAGCGTACCTGGAGCGCCCGGGATCGAACCGCATTCGAACTCGCTGACGAGATCCTTCCCATAAGCCTCCGGCCATCGGGAAACCTGCACCGACTCATGCAGGAGGCGCGCTCGAGAGGTGCGTCCGTGAATGACGCGTTTGCCGTACCGTACACCCACACCAAGCGTCCCCCGGTGGCCCGACGGGTACGCACTGAGGAACTCGCCGCCTGGGCCAGCGATCCCACGTGGCCCTACTTGACGCACTGGACGCGTACCGTTCCGGGACCGTGGCCGGGTGAACCCCCGCAAGACTACTATCGCGATCTGGCATGTTCGGCTGGAAGCGTAACCGCCGAGGAGTATCCCCGTTCCGCGCGCAAGACCCTCCAACGAATCATCTCCGAAGGAACCCTGCGCGGCACGACATTCCGTATCCGGGGCGGCCATTCGATCGTGGCGTTCACCGCGCAAAATCCGGCGGACGCGCTAAGGCGCATGCGTTACCGAAGCCGCTTCCAACGCTGGAACTTCGAGCCCTACGGGCTCGCCATCCGACGGGACCGGCTAGAGGCTCTTGGCGCACATCCGGTCCACTACACTGGCCGGGAGTCAAACCTGCCATCCGATATCCACCAAGCCCTCGTCCAAGGCGGGGAGTCCGAACGTGTCGATTGGAGTCTGGAGGCCGAGTGGCGTCTACTGGGCTCGTGCGCGTTATCCGAATTGGGCCCTGAGGAGGTCGTCGTGCTCGTAGAGAACGCAAAACAGGCCACACGCTTGGCCAAAACATCCCCCTGGAGAGTCCGCGCATTGCTCGCGAACGGTACCGGCGAAAAATAGAGCGTCTATCGAGTGTTTTTCCGCCGGAAGAGATTCCAGCGTGCACGAATGTGCCCGCGAGAACCGGGCGTTCGGCGTTTTTCAATCGGAAAGAACTTTCAGAGAACATGATAGCCGTCCCCGGTGACGACAATTCTGCTAGAATCCATGACAGGAGATTGAGGCGAAAGGGCGAGTTGGATAGAGTTCCCGACAACAACTTAATCATGACGACTGAAAAAAACAAACAAGCGACGTGTCTATCACGCATCATCTCTCTTCTACCCTCGCTCAATCCGGTGGAACGGAAAGTCGGAGAGTATGTCAAAGCCCACGCCGATGCGTGTTTGACTCTCCCCATCGGGTCGTTGGCCAAGAAAGCCGGGTGCAGCCCAGGAACCATAACCCGCTTTGTCTCGTCTCTGGGCTACACGAACTACAAAGAGTTTACAATCGAACTGGCCAAGGATCTCGCCTACCGGCCGACCGAAACTGCGGAGGAGTTTTCCGACGACGACACGCTGGCCGACACGGTCAACAAGGTTTTCCAGCTGCAAGCCGCCAGTCTGCATGACACGAGACAGCTTCTGGACATGGACGTTGTGGAGGAAGTCGTCGAGTGTCTGACGGAGGCGCAGTCGATCTGCGTTTTCGGGTGCGGCGAATCCGGTGCGGTCGCACTCTATGCACAGACTCGGTTTGAAAACATCGGCATTCGCGTGCATGCCTATCGCGACAGTTACGAGCAGCTCACGGTTTCGGCGGCGCTTGGGAAGAATGACGTCGCCGTCGGCATCAGCTACTCTGGGCTGACACGGCCCGTCAATGACGCGCTCGCCGTGGCCCGGAAAGTTGGCGCAACCACCGTAGCCCTCACCAACAGCGCGGAATCCCCGATCACGAAACACTCCGATTACGTGATCCTGACAGCCCATGAAGAGCGAAAGATGAGGTCCGTCTCCTACACGTCATACTTCGCACTGCTCTGTTTGGTCGACCTCCTCTATCTCCTGTCCGTCAAGTCGACCGCGCGCACGAGAAGCGGTTTCTGGGATGAGATCGAGCAAGCGATCCGCAAATATTATTTCAAGATATCCTGATCGCCGAGTTGCAAAGAGAGACGGTCGAGGGGACCCATTAGAGAGGGAGGATGGGACGATGCCGAAGAACCGCCGCTGGCTACTGTGGTGCTCGTTCTGCGTAGTTGGCTTCCTGACGGAACCCGCCGAATCCAAGGAAAAAACCGCCTCGGAGGCGTGGCCGATCGAACTCGGAAACCACCGGTTCCGGCTACGGGTACACAGCGACACGGATGCCGTCCGGGTCCACCTCGAATGGCGCAGACGCGATCCCGCCCCTCAGGAAAAACGTATCGTTATCGTCGACACTTCGACCGGTGAACAGATCGAGAACACCCTGCGTGTCAACGTCAATCGGGAGTTCGGCGATCTGGTCTTTCAACCGAAAACGGTTCCGGGTGAGTATCTGGTCTACACCATGCCCTACAAGCGTGAGGGCCCGACGTGGCATTTCACCGCCGCATACCTGAAACCGGAGTCCAGCGCCGATCCGGCTTGGCGGGAGCGAAACGCGTTGACTGCCGACCGGCTCATGCGGAACTCGTGGAAACAGCTCCCGGAGGCCGAGGTGCTCGGCACAGAAGCCCGCAGTGAATTTCATCGTTTTACGGAGATGGAGATCATTGCCACCGAGGTCGAGACGCGGGCGTTGATCGCTCGGTCGACGGACGTTGACTACTTGATCTTCCCAGAAGATCGAAGATACCCAATCCGAATGATCGACGATCTTCCTCAGCGCTGGATCGAAAGCGGACCGAGCAAGAGTTTCGAGGGCGAGGCGGGGCTCGGTGAGTTCTATGTGTTCCAGCTCGGCCTCTACCCGCTTCGAAAGACGCTCGAAGACGTGACGGTCACCTTCGGCGACCTCCGCACGTCTACTGGCGATACGATCCCGAGCGACGTGTTGCGCTGCTTCAACCTGAGCGGAACGGATTGGCTGGGACAGCCGCTGGGCAAATCGGTATCCATCGACCAGCGAAAGGTGGGCGCTCTCTGGTTTGGCATCCAAGTCCCCGGCAACGTGGCCGAAGGTGACTATACCGGAACGCTCACACTGCACGCAAAGTCGGTAGACGATGTAGACGTGCAACTGAGCTTGCAGGTGACGGGACCGGTGTTACAGGATGCGGGGGACAGCGAGCTTTGGCGGCTCGCACGGCTACGTTGGCTGGATTCAACAATTGGATTGGACGACGACGTTGTCGCACCGTACACACCGCTCGAAGTCGATGGCCGAAATATCGCGTGCTTGGGTCGACGTGTCCGGCTCACGGCGAGCGGTCTCCTCGACAGCATCCGCTGTGGGGAACATGAGATCCTGGCGGGTCCGATCGAGTTCAAAGTCCAATCCGCGGAGGTCGAACTCCCCTGGTCGGGTGGCGAGCCCAACTTTGTGAAACAGGCGCCAGGGGTCGTGATCTGGGAGTCGTCCAGTCAAGGCGGGGCTTTCGCCATGCGCTGCCAAGCCAAGATGGAATCCGATGGATACATAAACTTCCACGTAGCGCTCACTGCGGAAGGCGAAGCCCCGGTCGACGACATAAAACTGGAAATCCCGCTCCGTCGTCAGTTTGCGACCTACATGATGGGCATGGGGCGAAAAGGCGGAACTCGGCCCGAAACGTGGAAATGGAGTTGGGACGAGCGGTTCGCGAACAACAGTCTTTGGCTAGGCGACGTTGAGGGCGGGCTACAATGCAAACTCAAAGGCCCGGAGGCGATTTGGAAACTCTATCGGCTGGAGCCTGAGAACATTCCCCAATCGTGGAGCAACGACGGCCAAGGCGGATGTGACGTTATCGAGCGGGGAGACGACGAAGTCGTGATCCGCGCCTACAGTGGAAAGCGTACGCTGGCTCCAGGGGAAGAGCTGCTCTTCAATTTCGGTCTGCTGATCACCCCCGTCAAACCCATCCCTCCGGGGCACTGGGACGAGCGCTATTACCACGCTCCCGATCCCATCGACAAGGTGCTGGAGGCAGGTGCGAACATCGTCAACATCCATCATGGAAACGAGCTGAATCCATTCATCAACTACCCCTTCATCACGACCGATGCGTTAGGCTCGCGGACACGCGAGGCGCACGAGAAGAACGCGAAAGTCAAAATCTACTACACCGTCCGTGAGCTGAGCAACTATGTGGCTGAGATGTGGGCCTTGCGCAGCCTGGGTGATGAGATCTTCGTCAACGGGTACAGTGGCGCGCCGATTGCCGACCACTTCGCTGAGGAGAACCCGGAGACGGATGAGGAAGAGTTGGAAGCGGCTCTACCTGGAGGCGACGCATGGTTGCGAGAGCACTTGATCGACCACTACGCACCCGCGTGGCACCACATCTTTCAGGATGGCGTCGTAGACGCTTCCATCGCCACCCAGGGGCTCTCGCGATGGCACAACTACTATCTCGAAGGCTTGGCCTGGCTCCATAAGAATGTCGAGATCGACGGCATCTACCTCGACGGTATCGGATACGATCGAGAGATCATGAAGCGCGTACGCAAGGTGATGGACCGCGCCCGGCCCGGAAGCCTCATCGACTTTCATTCCGGTAACAACTTCCACGAGCAATACGGTCTCTCCAACTGCGCCAATCAGTACATGGAGCACTTCCCTTACATCGACAGTCTCTGGTTTGGCGAGGGATTCGAATACAACAACGAGGGACCCGACTACTGGCTGGTAGAAATATCGGGAATCCCCTTCGGCTTGATGGGAGAGATGATGCACGGCGGAGCCAATCCTTAGAGAGGCATGATCTACGGCATGATCGTCCGTTATCCCTGGGCGGGCGACCCCCGACCGGTCTGGAAGATCTGGGACACCTTCGGAATTCAGAACGCGGAAATGCTTGGCTATTGGAATCCCGATTGCCCGGTGACAACCGACCGTCGAGATGTCTTGGCAACGGTCTATAGGCAAGAAGAGAAGGCTCTGATTTCGATAGCCAGTTGGGCCGAAGAACCGGTGGAAGTCCAGCTTGAGATCGACTGGAAAGCGCTGGGTTTCAGAAGTAGGAAAGCCAAACTCGTAGCCCCCGCTGTCGACCAATTTCAGGACGCGGCCGAGTTCCGTCCGAAGGACCGTATTCCGGTTCTCCCTACGCGCGGCTGGTTGCTGATTCTCTCAGAGTAAAGCGTTCGCCAACGCTACCCGTTCGGGGTAACGAATCATTACGATCGGGAAAATGTTTCAAAATACGATATGCTTTTAGTCAGGTATTTTCCCTGGTTTCGTACTCAAATACTGTGCATCATCGAATAGAATGGATAGGAGAAAGTAATTGTTGTAAATGGCTACATGGGTTGGCCATTTGAGAACCGCGCCAGGCAGCGGCTTCATGGATCGGACGGCAAACTCGAGGCACGCTATAGAATGAGTCCAGCGAGTTCGCTTCGTGATATTGCATAGCCACGGGCAGCAATCACACAACCCGCGGCTGGCCTGGAAGCACAGGTACAGCCAGTTGATATAGGATTTGGAAGGTATGATGGATTTCAGCAAGTTCGTGCTCTGCCCCGCCAAGTCCAGGTCGAGTGCAACGATGAAGAACAACTACTGAAGTGTTTATTCAAGGTTGCAGAGCGCGCGGGAAGTGATTCGGTATGGAGGAAAAAGTTGACAAGAATCCACAACAAATACCGTTCGGGAAGAAGAGAATCCGGTTCCGCTCGCTTGCTTCCCTTCCCTTGCCCGTCGCGCAAAACTATCTATATCGCATACGG
>CAYTDF010000346.1:0-5848 GCA_964436365.1 uncultured bacterium
CAACGAAAACGACACCTGGGTCGTGGCGCATTCCTTCTGCTTTGATTTTTCGGTCTGGGAAATGTACGGCGCATTGCTCTACGGTGGGTGCGTGGTCGTGGCTCGCCGTGAAGACGTGAAAGACGTTGAGGCTTTCCGGGAACTGCTCCTGCGCCACCGTGTAACCGTGCTGAACCAGACGCCGGCGGCCTTTCAAAATCTGATCGCATACGAAACCACACTCCCAACCAGCGATCTGGCGAGTCACCTGCGTTATGTGATCTTCGGTGGCGACCGGTTAGATCCCACCGCTTTGCGCCCATGGATTCAACGTTATCCGCTCGGCAAGACCAAGCTGATCAACATGTATGGCATCACCGAAACGACGGTGCACGTTACTTATTACGAGATTACCGAGGAAGACGTTCTCGAAGCGCCCGGTCGAAGCCCCATTGGCCGCCCGATTCCCGAAACAACCGTTCATGTCTGCAATCAGTGGATGGAACCGCAGCCCACCGGCGTTGTCGGCGAGATTTATGTGGGCGGAACGGGTGTATGCCAGGGATACCTCAACCGTCCGGAACTCAACGAAGAGCGCTTTATCGAGAGTCCATTCCGGCCAGGCGAGCGACTCTATCGAACCGGAGACCTGGGGCGCTGGCTTCCCGCCGGAACCTTAGAGCACCTTGGGCGTAACGATGACCAGGTTCAGCTTCGCGGTTTTCGCATCGAACTGGGTGAGATCCAATCCGCTCTGAACCAACATCCCGCCGTGCAGGAGAGCGTTGTTGTGGCGCAGGGAGACGATCCCAGTCAAATTCGCTTGGTTGGCTATTTCGTTCCCGACGCGAACCACGCCGGTCCGGTGCGGCGTATCGCTGAACTACTGACCGAAGGGCGGTTGACCGAAGAATCGTTGTACGATCTACCAAATGGTATGCAAATCGCGAATCTCAATAAGTCGGAAACCGAGTTTCTTTACGATGAGATCTTCGAGAAAGACTCGTATTTTCGAAACGGAATCGTCGTGCATGAAGGAGACACGGTGTTCGATGTCGGTGCGAATATCGGCCTATTCACGCTCTATTTAGGCAGCCGCCGCAAGAATCTTTCTCTCTATGCATTTGAACCGATCCCCCCTCTTTACGAACTGCTGTGCAAGAACATCGAAATCCATGGTCTCCCGGCCACTCCTGAGCGAAAAGGCCTATCGCACACGGAGGGCAAGACTGAATTCACTTTTTACCGGCATAACTCCGTCCTATCCGGACGTTTCGCGGATGAGGACGCGGCCGCGGAAGTGGTCAAGAAATACCTCCTCCAAAAACAGCACGTCGACGGGGAAGGGGGCGCGGAAATTGAGGCGTGCCTTGATGAACTGCTGGCCGCCCGGCTCGAAAGAGAGAAATACACGTGCAGACTGACCACACTCTCGGCTGTCATGCGCGAACGCGGTATCGAGCGTATCGATCTCTTAAAGATCGACGTAGAAAAGAGCGAGTTGGAGGTTCTGGAGGGCATACAAGAGACGGACTGGCCGAAGATTCAACAGATCGTTGTTGAGGTTCACGAGTCCGAGGGCAGGCTACAGCATATCGAGACGATGCTGCGCGGACGTGGATTCCAGGTTGTCACCGAGCGCGAAGACCTGCTTGAAGAGACAGGGCTTTTCAATGTCTTTGCCCGTAGAGCGTTAGCCTCCGTCCGTGGGTGTGTCGACGCTCCCCGCAGTTCTACGAATGACGTCTGGTATGGAACGGCAAGCCTCATAGAGGAGATGCGCGATTCGCTTCGTGGCAAGCTCCCAGAGTATATGATCCCCGCTGTTTTCGTACGGTTGGATTCCATCCCGTTGACAGCGAATGGAAAGATCGACCGCCGCGCACTGCCGGAACCGGAGGACCGGCAAGCCCCCAGTGCTTCGTCTACCGAACCTCGCAACGAGAGGGAACGGACGCTTTGTAAGATATGGTCGGAACTGCTGGGCCGGGAGCGGATCGGCATCCACGATAATTTTTTCGACCTGGGCGGGCACAGCCTCAAAGCCACGCAGATGGTGGCACGTATCCACCGAGACCTCGGTGGGGAGATCGGATTGCGAAACGTATTTCGTTCGCCGACCGTTGCCGCATTGGCGGAAGTCATCGGGCGGACCGATCCCACGCAGTTCTCTTCGATTCAGCCGGTCCCGCGTGCCGACCATTATCCAGTCTCCAACGCCCAGCGTCGGCTATGGGTGATCGAAGGAATGGGCGCGGAGCGCTCGGCTTACAACATCGTGTCCGGAAGCCTTCTCGAAGGCGATTTGGAGATCGAATGTCTGCGGGCTGCTGTCGAATCGTTGGTTGAGCGGCATGAGTCCCTGCGCACGACGTTTGCAGCGGTGGACGATCGCCCCTGCCAGTATGTCCACGACAAACTGGACATCGATTTCCAAGTTATCGATCTGCAAAGTCATTCGGACCCGCTATGTGCCGCACGTGAGAGAGCGGAACGCGATGCCGGGGAACCATTCGACTTGGAGCGCGGGCCGCTTTTCCGTGTGCGCCTTTATCGTGTCGCGAGTCGGCGTCAGGTTCTTGCGTTCCAGATGCACCACATCATCAGCGACGGTTGGTCCATGGGGGTATTCTTCCGTGAACTGCAATCGCTTTACAATGCGTTTGCCGAAGGCCGGGGCAATCCCTTGGAGCCGCTGCGAATCCAATACAAGGATTTTGCAGCATGGCAAAATGCGTTACTCGACGGTCCGGGAGTTGACGCCCATCGAGATCATTGGCACAAAACCTTCGAGGGTGGCGTCCCCGTTCTCGAATTGCCGCTCGACCGCCCCCGGCCGTCCGTGCAGACGTTCCATGGTGAACTCTATGAGTTTGAAATTGATTCAGATTCTTACCGGCGGCTTCTGTATCTGGGGAGAGAGCACGACGCCAGCGCGTTCATGGCTGTGTCGGCGCTTGTAAGAACCCTGCTCTACCACTACACGGGCCAAGTAGAGACCGTCATCGGCTCCCCCATCGCGTACCGGGATCACGTCGATCTGGAAAACCAGATCGGCTTTTACGTCAACATGCTACCGCTGCGGGACCGAATCGAAACCGAGCGAGGATTCCAGGATGTGTTACAGCGCTCGCGCGATACGGTTGCCGAAGCGTCGGAACACCAAATCTATCCGTTCGACCGGCTCGTGGAAGAATTGAATCTGCAGCGGGATATGGGCCGCTCTCCGCTTTTCGATGTGGCCGTGTCGTTGCAGAACGCCGAGAAGACGGACGGCACGAGCGGGCGCTTGCGCGTCGCGCCATTTGAGATTCAGCAACGTATCAGCAAGTTCGATCTGACCTTCTTCTTCTCAGAAAAAGAGGCCGGTGGATGTGAAGTCGCCATCGAATACAGCACGGACCTCTTCTCACCGGAGCGTATCGAGCGCGTGGCCGAGCATCTCAACCGGTTGCTGCAAAGCGTTTTGGCTGCGCCTACTCTGCCGGTTCGAGAGTTGGATATTCTTGCCGATGCCGAAAGACAGAAAGTTGTCGAGACTTTCAATCATACGGAGCGCGAATACCCGCAGAACCGAAGCATCGCCTCTCTGTTTGAAGAGCAGTCCGAGCGCAATCCCGACCGCCCCGCCGTGATCTATGGGGAGAAGAGACTGACCTATCGAGAACTAAACGAGTACGCCAATGGCCTCGCTCGTCATTTACAAGATCGTCTCAGGATTCAACCCGAGGAGCCCATCGCCGTGCTCTTGGACCGTTCGGAACGGACGGCGATTGCTCTTCTCGGAATTCTAAAAGCGGGCGGTGCATACGTTCCGATCGACCCCGCCTACCCGCAGAGCCGCATAGCTTATATTCTGAAAGATACAGCCTGCCGAGTGTCGATCGCCGAAGAGAAGCTTCTACGCAACCGGCAAGAAGTCTTCCGCAATGTCGAAACCATCGATCTGGACACGGTCCACCTCGAGCCCGCACCGAATCCACCGGCAGTGGGCGAAGGGTCGAGTCTGGCGTATGTGATCTATACCTCCGGCTCAACGGGGACGCCGAAGGGCTCGTTGATCGAACAGAAATCCGTCCTGCGTCTGGTTCTGAATCCCAACTACATCGACATCAATGAAAACGACCGGATCTTGCAGACTGGTTCGCTCGCGTTTGACGCATCGACGTTCGAAATCTGGGGCGCGTTGTTGAACGGCGCGTGCCTCTGTCTTCCGGAAAGCGGCGCGTTGTTGGAAGCGGACGAGATGCGCGCCTTGATTGACCGGCACGGTGTCACCACCATGTTCTTGACAACGAGCCTCTTTAACCAGTTTGTAGAAGCCGACGTGGCCATGTTCCGTGGGTTGAAAACACTGCTAATGGGAGGCGAGAAGGTATCGGTGGACCATGTCAACCGGTTGCTTGACGCCTGCCCCGCGGTGGCGTTCAGCCACGTCTACGGACCGACCGAAAACACAACCTTCACCACCCATTATCGCGTAGACGGGCCTGCCGAACTCGACGTGCCGATCGGCGCGGGAATCTCGAATACGACGGTTTATATCTTGGACCGGCATAACCGCCCCGCTCCCATTGGCGTTCCCGGTGAGATTTGCACGGGCGGTGACGGGCTGGCGCGCGGCTATTTGAACCGGCCGGAGCTGACGGCGGAGACGTTCATCGAGTCTCCGTTCCGCAAAGGCGAGCGCCTCTATCGCACCGGAGATTTGGGCGTTTGGCGTGAAGATGGGAATGTGACCTTCTTGGGGCGCATCGACGACCAAGTCAAAGTGCGTGGATTCCGCGTCGAGCCCGGAGAGATCGAAAATCATCTCTCGGCGCATCCGCAAATCAAGGAAGCGGTTGTGGTGGCGCGAGAAACCAGCGTCGGAACGCGCTCGTTGGCCGCCTATTTTACCAGCGACGCCGCTATCGGTGTGGAATCTCTGCGAACGCACCTGGCGGGGCGGTTGCCGGACTACATGATTCCTTCGCACTTCACGCCCTTGGATCGCATTCCACTGAACGTCAACGGAAAAGTCGATAAGCCGCGGATGCCCGCTCCGGATGAAGCCGCCGAAGAATCGGCCGGGGCGTTCGCCGCACCGCGCAATGAGATAGAGAATCTTCTCGCCAGCATTTGGAGAGCCGTCCTCGGCCGGGAGAGAATCGGCATCTACGATAACTACTTCGACCTCGGCGGCGATTCGATCCGCGCCATTCAGATCGTGAGCCGCGTCCGGCGGGAAGGTTGGCAGCTGGCGGTTCGGGATCTCTTTGAAAACCTGACCGTCGCGGAACTCGCCAAGAAGGTGCAGAAACCGGATGCTCTCGAAGAAACCGCGCCGGTCAGCGGCTCGGTACTGTTGACGCCGATCCAGCGGTGGTTTCTTGACGCGCACACCGGCGATCTGTCGCATTTCAACCAATCCGTCTTGCTCCGTTCCGAAGCGCGCCTGGATGAATCCAACTTGCGGGCTGTGCTAGATGTAATCGTCTCCCATCACGATGCGTCGCGCATGAGGTTTCACATCTCCGGGGAAACGGTTGAGCAGTCGGTTGACGAACCCGGCCGTCCGGCCGATTTCTCGGTTGTGGATTGCCAAGACTCTCCCGCACGGCTGGAATCCCACGCCAATGACATTCAACGGAGTTTCGATCTTGAGTCCGGCCCGTTGTTTAAGGCGGTTCTCTATCACATGCCCGATGGCGATCGTTTGCTGTTGGTGGCGCACCATCTGGTGGTCGACGGCGTATCCTGGCGCATCCTTCTGGAAGACGTCGAACGCGGCTATCGGCAGCGGCAGGATGGGGAGCCGGTTGATTTGGGGATGAAGACGGCGTCGTCCAGCGTTGGTCGGAAGATATTCGGCGATACGCATCGAGCG
>CAYTDF010000347.1:0-5840 GCA_964436365.1 uncultured bacterium
GCCGAACCGCCATGTGTGGCGATCTTGCCGTTGCTCCACGGCTGCGCGCGGATCCACTCCACCGTGTCGAAACCGTCTTGGTGTTCGCCCCAGCCATCGTCGGCGAACGGCCGTGCATGGCCCTCGGAGGCGTGGCGGCCGCGTACGTCTTGGCCCACCACGACGATACCTTCCTTATTGAAATTCTCCGCTAACTTGCCGAAGTTGTCCTTGTTGTACGGCGTTCGTTCGAGGAGCACCGGGTATCTCGCTCCCCCCTCCGTGGGGAGATAAACATCCGTCGCCAGCTTTGTGCCGTCACGCATCTCGACCTTATAGAGCGTTGGTTTTGGGGCCTCGGCCCAACTCATTGCAGTGAATGCAACCAAGAACGGAAGAAGCAATCTGAAACGTTTCATCGTCGTCTCCTCACAGGAATGGGAACGCGGCCGTACCCGAGCGGTCGCAATCTGCGCTCACGCCGCATTTCACCAATCTTATCACGAACCGCGTGTGTGGAGGAGGACGTGCGTTCCAAACTTATCGAAGGCTTGCGGAATGTGCCATTTTGTGGAAACGTGGCCGCGGATGCTATTCTGCGCCCCGGAGCATTGACAATGAAACGAACGCGCCGCCGTTTTATGCAAGACCTGACCAGCCTGAGTGTTGGCGCCGCAATCGGCGGCCATACGAGACTCGCCCTCGGGGCGGAAGAGGGAAACCCCTCCTCAAACGAGAAGAAAGGAACCGACATGAGTGTGCCCAAACCCGAACCCCGGATCGAACGTTTTGAGAAACTGGCCTATGGGATGTTTATCCATTGGGGGCTGTATGCCCAAGAGGGGCGCGGCGAGTGGGTGATGCACATGGAGAAGATCCCCGTCGCCGAATACAAGAAACTCAAAGAGACCTTCACCGCGAAGGATTTCGACGGCCGGGCGATCGCTCGTGTGGCGCGCCGCGCGGGGATGAAGTACATCACCCTGACCGCCCGACATCACGAAGGATTCAGCCTTTACGATACCCGTGGCCTGAGTGACTACGACGCCGTGCACAGCCCCGCCAAGCGGGACCTTATCCAAGATTTCGTCGAAGGCTGCCGCGCCGAAGGCATCGTCCCATTCCTCTATCATACGACGCTCGATTGGTACCAGGAGAGTTTCAACGATGATTTCGATGCCTACCTCGAGTACCTGCGGAAATCCGTCGAGATTCTCTGCACGCATTATGGGCCGCTCGGTGGCCTCTGGTTCGATGGCAACTGGAGCAAGCCCGATGCGGATTGGAAGGAAGACGAACTCTACGCAACGATCCGGCGGTTGCAGCCCGAGGCGATTGTTGTCAACAATACCGGTCTGCACCAACGGGGCCGCGTCGGCAACCCGGAGATCGATTGCGTCACCTTCGAGCAGGGACGGCCCACGCCGATGGATCGGAGCGGGATGCCGAAATACGTGGCGGCCGAGATGTGCCAGACCATGAACCGGCATTGGGGAGTCGGCAAGAACGATTTCAACTATATATCGCCCAAGGAGATCATCGAAAACCTCTGCGCCTGCCGCAAGGTGGGAGCCAACTACCTACTCAATGTCGGGCCCACACCCGAAGGGAAGATTCCCGAATACGAAGCCGCCGCGTTGGGACGGACCGGCGATTGGGTGCGCATGCACGCCGAGCCTGTCTATGACGGCAAACCCTGTGGCATTGACGGCAAGGGCGACGATTTCGCTCTGGAAGTCGACGGGTCCGTCTATTTATTTGTGCACAATCTTTCGGTTAGCGGGGACGAGAACGTTGTGGTCGGTGCCAGCGGGGCGGGGAAGCGCACCTTCGAAGGACTGACCCGCAAGGTCAAGCGGGCGCAGTGGGTCGACAATGGCGAAGAGCTGAAGATCGAGCAAGATACGAAAGCCGGAAAGCTGACCGTGGATGCGACCAATTTCCCGTACGGTACCAACACCGTTGTCCGCGTCATCAAGTTAACTTAAGGTCACCGTACAAACTACGTATTACTCATTTTCCGTGTCCCCGAGTGGCCGAGCGTAGCGAGGTTCGTTGTTCTCAAGAAAGGAACACAGCGAGGGGCACGGATAAAGTCTGCCACCGACCGCGTGTTGGGCGTCTCTTGAAAGTCTTGTCCGATAGGGCGCACACCGTGTTCTTTGGTGTTTGGGCCCCCGGTGGCTGGGTCTTCAGCGTTTCCCAAACGGACATTACTTTTGGAGGACATTAGAGTCGCCCTGCTTAACCCACTCCTCGTTGAAATGCACGTGCTTGACGGTCTTCAGGTTGTAACTGTAGGAGGCGTGCAACGAGCCGTCCTTCGCTTGCACGATGGATGGATAATCGAAACGCCCATTCGGCGTATTTTCGAGATGGCGCGTCCATTTCCAGGTTTCGCCGCCGTCGGTGGAGAGGGACACCGCCAGTTTGTCACGCGCTCCCTCTTCCTTGTCGTTGTAGACCAACGCCAGGTTTCCGCTCTTCAGGGCAATCACTTCGATTCCCGCGCCGGGATTGAGCAACTCCGTCTTCTGAATCGGGCTCCAGGTCATCCCATCATCGGACGATTCGCTACGCAGAATGCGCTTCGCGTCGCCCGCGTCCCGGAAAAGCGCGATCAGACTTCCGTCTGTGCGTTCCGCGACCGAAGGTTGCTCGACTGGCAGGCCTCCCGGGATGCACTTTGAATAGCGCCATGTCCGACCGCCGTCGTCGGTCAAAGCCATTCCGGCCACGTAGAAATTCTCATTGGCCAAAGGCAATAGCAGGGTACCGTTCTTGAGGATCAGCGGATGGGCGCGCGGCATCCAACCCAGTCTTCGGTCGAAGGGATTGTTGAGCATCTCCAGGAGTTGCCGGGCTTCCCGTTCGTTCTCGTTGTCCCAGTCGGCGAAGCGGCGGCGTTCGTCCGCGGCGCGGGCGACAACCTCGTCGAGACCGTTCGGATGCACGATGAGGATGTTATCGTATTCCCAGCGTGGCGGGCCCGGCTGCATGTAGTCCGAAGAAATCTTATATCGCAGCAGGCCGCTGTCCCATGTCTCGATGGGCGCAGCCATCATGGCCGTGTAGATCAACCACAGCCGCTCCTCTTTGTCGATCACCATGCAGGGATTGTTATCCGCGACACCGAACGTATCGGCGATGACGAACGGTTCCGACCACGCGTCCGCGCCGTGGCGTTTGCGCGCGGCGGCGATACGGACATCGTCGCTTTTGTCGGAATCCATTGTGTAGTAGAAACCCTCTCGGCTCGGAGCGTTCTCGTACCAGACCGAAAGCAAATCCCCGTTGGGACAGATCACGATGCACGAGGCGTGCACGTGTTCTGGAGTCCGTTTCTGCGGATCGAAAACCAGGTCTTCCTCATAGAGAGCCTCGGCCATACCCGCGCAGGGTAGGAGCAACGAGACAACCACAAAGAAAGCGACTGCTGTGAAACTGAGTGCCATACCTGTGCCTTGTGTCCGAAACATGATCGCTCCTCGCGTTCGATAGATGACGAAAGATACCGGGGCCTGTGCGGCATGGCAACCGCAAGAGCGACTGTCGACGATCCCTCCCGTTGCGGGAACCTTCGTTCCGCCGGACAATAGACGCGAAACCTAGATCAGGGAGGCCGACGATGATCGTCGATCGTATAGACAACTGGAAACAGTATTTTGCCGGTGACACTTGGGCGCGTGTTTTCGGCTTCATTCAATCTCTCGATCCGTCCGCGGAAGAGAAGAAGTATGTGTTGCAGGATGACGATCTTTTCGCGTTTGTCGCTTCCTATGAGACCAAGCCCAGCGACGGTGGCGAGTTCGAGGTGCACCGGAAGTACATCGACGTCCAGGTTTTGCTTTCGGGAACGGAGTGTATCGAATGGATGCCTCTGGAGGGTTCTGACGAGACGGTGCCGTACGATGCTTCGAAGGACCTTAGTTTCTTCAGTCGTCCGGAGCCGGGCGCTTCCCATGTCGATCTCACTCCGGGCGTCTTCGCTATCTATTACCCGGAGGACGGTCACCTGCCCCAGCTCATCGCGAGCGATGCGCCGGAGACCGTAAAGAAGGTTGTCGTTAAGGTCAGCGTGGAGTTGTCGTGAGAGTCACGGGCAGAGGTCGGAGGTCCATTCTCTGAAGGGGCCCCGCCAACAGCGATAGCGGCCTCCAGCCCAGACGACTTCCCATCGGCCGTCTTTGCGCTGCAAGTCGATTCGTACCTCTTCCGCCGCCCTTGAGTCATCATCGCGAATCGGATCGTGCAACATCAGCACGGAGACGCGGTCCCCTACCCAAGGGGTCCACTCATTCCCTCCTTGTGCAACGAACTCCTTGTCGTCCTTGGCATTCGGATAAAAGACGCTTACACGATCGGGCTTGTACTGCTCTCTGCCCTTGTAGCGTATACTCAACGCTCGCTGGACCACCAGCAACGGGTCCTCCACCCAGCCTTCTTCGGTTTGGCTGGCCTGTTCGTAGCGCTCTCGAAACTTCACCATCCACTGACGGCGGCTCTCAAAGTCGTACGGCCGGTAGTGCGACCGGCTGAGAGGGAGGCTGTGATTCGGCGGTTTGTGGGAAATCGTACAGTTTGTAACGGTTACGGGCACGCGTGAATCGATGGCCAGCGAATGGCCGACGATCCGGCAATCGCGGATGGTCGTGGTGACGTCGCGGATGATCTGGACGCCAATGCCCACATTGTCAGTGTGCCGAAGCGTCATTCCCACGATATCCAGCTCGATGCTGCGGTACTGGTCGCGCTCGTACGGACGGAAGCGGCGCTTGTGGTATCCGCCCCAATCCCATTGCCGGAATTTGACAACAGCGTCGGCGTGAATGACGGTGGCGGGGGAATCCTTGGCGTCGACGATGACTCGATCCGACCCCACACCGATCAGCGAAACCCCGACCGAAAGATCCAACGGAAATTTCTCATACAAACCGTATTGGTCGGGCGTGTCGTCGTATGTTCCTGACGCGACATGGATGGTGTCCCCGGCGTGCAAGTTAGGATTGAATTCCGGATCCAGCGCCACGGTGATATTTCGCCACGGAGCCGTCTTCGATCCATCTCCGCTTTGATTATCGCCGTGGCTGCGATCCACATAAAAATCCGCGGCTTGCGCCGACGGCAAGAAGAACAGCCAGGCGCAAAGTAAGAACGAAACTTGAAAATGCAGTCTTGTCATGATCCGCACTCCTGTGAATGCCGGTTAGATGAAGCGTCGGTACGATAGATATTCTACATCCCTATTACGCAAGTTTCAGCCGGAGGGTAACGATCTTCTTGGGTCCCACTTGCAGGTTGAGTGACGTCCCCTTGGGCTTCAGCGTCTTTTCCGGTTTCTCTTCCAACGTGATCGCTTCGGCAGCGACGATTCGCCGCGCGCAGTCGATCGTACCTCGGACGCGCTTCTCCGTCGGATTGTACAGACGCAGGATGATGGCCTCTCCATCCTCAGACAGTTTGAGCGCACTGATCGACAAGTTGGCGGGCCGGATTTAGAGAAGGCCCTGCCGTTTGGGCAGATCCCCCCCATGGGGGCCGGCCTGGACCGGCTCCACCGGAACCGTGAGTTTCTCCACTTCGCGGTGCGTCTCCGCATCGTCCCACCGGCCCGCATGCGGGAAAAGGCTGTACCGGAACTCGTGAGGACCGGGGCTCTGGGAGCGCTTCATCTCGGAATGAATCTCCCAACCGGCGGCCGAACTACAGACCGCGAGTTCGTACGCGCGCACCAGCGTCACCGCGATGGCCTTATCTTCATCCTGGGTTACTTCATATTCCCGCAAGCCGTCGTTGATCACGGCCAGCCCGGCCTGGCCGTCGCTGACATCGACAAACCGCTGCATCGGATAGGTCCGGGG
>CAYTDF010000348.1:0-5830 GCA_964436365.1 uncultured bacterium
CATCTGGGCGACAAGTACAACATCATGGGCCAAGATTGGGATCACATCTACGCGAACTGGATCTTTGCGTTGGGCTATCTTGGAGAGGACGCGAGCAACGGCGCGGTTGCCCTGTACGGGTCTGCATCCACCTCGATCGAGGACCTCAGTGTCGTGCATTGGCGATGGACGGGGACGAGCAGCGGCGGATACAGCAAACACGACCGGACACGCATTCTCGACTCCGGCGGAAGCGAACAGAGCAAGGTCTCAGGCGAAAGCGAACCCCGGTATCGCGTCGACAACGGGGAAACAGTCCAACTGGAGTTTACCTACGAGAACAACGGCTCGCACACGCAGACAATCGACGTCGGCTTCTATCTCTCGACCAACGATCTCATCACAACCTCGGATCGGCGTATCGGGGGCGCTTCCATCATCCTGGGGCGCAACGACGTCTGGACAACAACTCACACGGTGACACTGCCCGCCGATATGGATACGAACGAAGATTACTACGTGGGCGCTGTCGTGGATGAAGAAGATGTCGTGGATGAGGGCGATTGGGAAGGCAACAACGCCACGTATATCGGAATCCGGACGAGCAGCGTCGCCGCCGCGCCTACACCGACCCCCACGTTCCCGATCATCGTGATTCGGCCGACCAATACACCGACGCCCATCATCGTGATTCGACCGACACCCACCCCAACACTTCGGTTTCACATCCCGGATATCATTCTCGAGCGCGATCTGTTCAAGAGGATTCCGGATCCGTTCATCCAACGCACTGTGGTTCTGCCAGATACATTCCGCTTGATGCACTTCGACACCGTCGAGCAGCCGAACGATGTCACGCCCAGTTTCAGATTCGGACATCCTTCCAGTGAGGGCGCGTCGCGTGGCGTCACCCTGCCCAACCGTTCCGTGTTGACGGTTGCATTTCGGCATGAAGAGTTCACTCCACGTCTCATCACGATCGCCGAAGACGGTCGTATCCATGACTTTGGCGAACTCGACATTCCCACATTCGCGGTAACGGATCTAGCCTTGCGAGCCGAGTTCGTAACCATCATCGATATGATCTACGACGGCGGGGAGAACGTTGATCTGTTGTTTGGCGTAACTGGCTCGGATACGGAACAGACCGCGAGCTTCGAGGTCGTGGTTCGAACAACCATCAGTGGCCCGTTCCGCGTTACGGCCGCGGAGGATTACGCCTTGCATTGACGGTCTTGCGTCACAGAGGACGAGGTACGTTACGATTTTGCTTCGGGATGACGGTGAAGATACGACGGGTGCAGCTTTCGGAGATTGCCGAATCGTTGCGTGATATGCCGTGTGTCGAAGTAATCCAGGATGGCGAGCGCGTATTTTCTGGACGCGCCGATGATTTGCTTGAAATCGGCGCTGTTTAAGCTATCGTCTTTCTGAATCGCGGCAACAATCCGATGCTCGGCTTCTTCCATGAGCGCTGCGTGGAAAAGAACGTTCTTTCCCAACCGAACAAGTCCACCCTCTTGGCACAGACGGTCAAGTAGACTCGAGACGGTTGAGGGTTCGATACCGGTAATGCCGGGAACTTCATCCGGGCGCGGTGTAACGAAACCTCGTTCGCGATACAGTTCCTCGATACGCCCCAACTCCTCCATCCATTCAGCACCCGATTGACGCTTGTGCCGAGTGAGAGCTACGCGGTTTCCGCTACGTTCCAATTCGCCGGATTCAACCATCAAACGCTCCACGGTCATCCATACAGCGTCCGGAATATGAAGCGCCGTCCGAACTTCTTCAATCGAGGGACCGTACGCAGACGGGTTCGCTTCATAATACGTAGTTATAAAAGAAACAATCCCCTGCATCGCCGCGTCGCGTCCGTCCACGTGCAGGAAGCGATCCGAGTTTTGACACCGGATAAGTGTTCCACGCTCGATCAGGCCCTCGGCGACGGAGCGTGCATCCTCCTCGTCCAGCAAAGCCTCGCGAGCGGCGTCCAAGAGATTCGCGCCGAGCATCCCAGAAAAGGCAAAGTGATAGGCAAACCTCGTTTCCGGGGAATCAAACGCCGCCCATCGCGCGGCCATCTCTTCGGCAAGCACGGCGCGCGTGCCCCGTGCCCGGCGTTGCGCGGCATGCAACACAATCCCCCCAGCCACGGTGGCCGCGGGCGAATTCCGGCGAAGAACGAAGCGGTCTGTCGAGGCAATGGCCGCGGGATCGCACAGACGCAAGGTGCCAAACCCCTCCCCCCCCGGTTCCAGTTTCTTGCCGGTGTAGATGTTCAATTTCGCCTGGGCTTCCAGAGTTCCCGTGTGCAGACGGAGTGTTTCTCCATCGCGCAAAACCGTCTCCATATCTGGACACGTCACCATACGTACATGCAACAACCGGCAGGAAGCGACCGCACCTGGAAGGGCAACGACGTCTCCACGGCGAATCCCATCCCGCGCCACACCCGCAAGATTCAGAGCTAAGCACTGCCCCATCTTCCCCCGCTCCGCGTCACGCAAAAAACACTGAATCCCGCGAACGCGGACGGATGCGCCCGAAGGCTGGACACTTAATTCGTCGCCGACGCGAACCTCACCGCCCTGCGGAATTCCCGTAACGACCGTGCCATGGCCGGGAGGCGAGAAGACCCGCTCGACCGGCATTCTAAACACGGTCTTCTCGCGCGTGACTTTGGCGGCGGACGCGGTCTCTGTCAGCCGCTGATAGAAAGCCTCGAATCCCTCCAGTGTCTCCGAAGAAACCGGACAGATTGCGGCCCCTTCAAGGAAAGTGCCCTCGATGAGGTTTCGTATCTGCTCTTGCGCCTCTTCGACACGTTCCGGAGAGACGAGATCGATTTTCGTCAACGCCACGAGACCGTGCCGCACCCCGAGGAACTGCATGATCTGGAGGTGCTCCACAGTCTGGGGCATTACACCGTCGTCAGCGGCAACCACCAAGACCGTCAGGTCCATACCCGCCGCGCCGGTCACCATATTCTTGATGAACTGTTCGTGTCCGGGAACATCGACGATACCGGCGGCAATCCCCGGTCCGAGCAGGCACGGAGCGAACCCCAGTTCAATCGTTAGTCCGCGTTCCTTCTCAGCCCGCAATCGGTCGGTTTCGCAACCGGTCAGAAAACGCACCAAACGCGTCTTTCCGTGGTCTACGTGTCCAGCGGTCCCGATCATCAGCAGCACATCGGGATTCTCGTTCTTGCGTAGCAGCCCGGGAGGACGTTTCATCAGGATCGTTCCAACGCTTGGCGAATTCGGTCGTAGAACATTTTGGCGGGCGCACCACAGAAGCCAACGGTGAGCCACACGGCTTCGTCAATTTCCTCCCACGAGATCCCCTGCTCTAGCGCTTTCAGGATATGCAACTCCAAACAGGGCTCACAACGCTGGGAAACGGAGAGCGCAATCGCCAAGAGCCTCTTGAACTTGCCGTCGACGCTTCCGGGCGCGTTAACAGATTGCATGAAATTCTTGAACGCCCGTTCGCTAGTTCCTAAGACATCCCTCGTGGATAGGCTCGCCTTCTCCGACGGAACTGGCGAAGTTTGCGGCCCATGGACAGCGGCGGCCTCGCAACAGGCGGCGCTCTCTGCCGGGGCTTCGCAACACGACTCTACGGCATCCGCTACCTCGGTGGATGCGAGCTGCCGCTCGCTCGACTCACCAATGAGATTCGCGGGTTCCTTCAGCAGGAGACGGACGGGATCTTCCTCGCGCGCCACGATCTCACCGATTCTCGATGTCGCCTCGTGCCCACGCTCACGCATCGCCCGAATGAATGGTTCGATTTCGCTCTCAGGGAGCGCAACGAGAAGACCGCCCGACGTCTGCGCGTCATACAGCAAATCCAGAAGAGGAATATCGTCGCCACGCACGCTCACGCTCTGAGCGTAGGACTCACGGTTTCGCTCCACAGCTCCAGGAATGATCCCCGCGCGTAGACACCTGACAGCGTCGGCAAAAATCGGCACCGCCTCCATGTCGATCACAGCGGTAACCTCACTACGGCGGGCGATTTCAGAGAGATGACCGAGCAAACCGAATCCTGTCACATCGGTGCACGCGGTCGCCCCACACCGGAGCATCCATTCTGCAGCATCGCGATTCAGTGTCGCCATCGAGCGTCCGATACGTTCGGTGACTTCTTCGGCAGCGCGTCCTATCTGCGCCGCGAAAGAGATCAAACCGGTACCGATGGGTTTGGTCAAAACGAGTTGATCGCCAACACGTGCGCCATCATTGGAAACACCGGCCCCATGTCCGATCAGGCCGCTCACCGCGAAACCACACTTGATCTCCTCATCGTTGATGCTGTGACCGCCGATCACGCTGACCCCTGCCGATTGGAGCGTATCGACTCCGCCCCGCAGGATGGCCACCATCACGTCATGCGGGAGTTCTTCGATCGGAAAACCGATGATCGAAAGCGCACAGATGGGTTTCCCGCCCATCGCGTAGATATCGCTGACCGAGTTGGCCGCGCTGATCTGTCCAAACGTATAGGGATCGTCCACAACCGGCGAGAAAACATCGACGGTCTGCACCAGGTCCCAGTCTCCATCTAAACGATAGATACCCGCGTCGTCTCCGGCGGCCATACCGACCAAGACGTTGGGATCGTCAGGCATCGGGAGCTCGGCAAGTACGCGGCTCAGGTCCGACCGACCGATCTTGGATGCGCAACCGGCCTTGCGGATGTGGTGAGTCAAGCGCACGGCGTCCTGGGATGGCTCCGGCCGCTCACCCGCACAAGGGCAGAGGTCGCGCTCAGTTAAGATGGGACATGGGCAAGGTTGCTTTGGATTGCAGACACAATGGCCCAACGCCATCGAACGCTTCATCACCGTCTTTCGCTTTTCCGCAAATCTCATTTCGGTACGACTCCTACAGATTATGATGCACGCGCGGGGCGATAGCCCTTCCCTCACTTCAACTCGATTCAATCACACTCCGCACAATATCGCGCACGGCCCGTTCGATTCGTTTCGCGTCACCCTCCAGCAATGTACGCACATCAATCTGAACCGCCTCGTCTTGCACGCGAGTGAGAATGGGAGGATCGTTCTTGCGCAATCGGCGCGCCAGTTCGCCCGCCTCTATTTCGTCGTGCCGCAGAGCGACCAGGGCGCTTTCGAGTGGCGTATCCGGCAGGGCTCCGCCTCCGCACACGCTTTCGCCGTCAATCACTTCACAACGAAGCATCGGCGACAGCCTTTCCGCCAACTGTTGAGCGCGCCTGTCTAGTACAGAGACGGGTGCAGTCAACATTCGTAACGTGGGATTTCGCTCGAGAAGCGTGTCGGGATTCCGGAAGAGTTTCAGCGTCGCCTCAAGCGCGGCAATGGTCAGTTTTCCAACTCGGAGCGCACGGGCCAGGGGATGCTTTCGTATTCTCGAAATGGACTCTTTGCGCCCGACGATGATGCCGCATTGCGGGCCACCGATCAGTTTGTCACCACTGAAGAGCGCCACATCCGCACCCTGTGCGAGACTGTCGCGGACAGTGGGTTCGCGCGGCAAACCATATTCCGCGAGATCCACGAGCGCCCCGCAGCCGAGATCGTCGACAACAGACAATTCTCGCCCCTGCTTCAGTTGGCTTAACTCTTCGACCGAGACTTGTTGGGCAAACCCGACGATACGGTAGTTGCTCGGATTCACACGGAGCAGGACAGAGGTCTCATCGGTGATCGCAGCCTCGTAGTCGCGTAAATGCGTCTTGTTGGTCGTGCCCACTTCAACCATCCGCGCGCCGCTTTCACGAATGACATCCGGCAGTCGGAATGACCCGCCGATCTCGATCAGCTGCCCGCGCGATACAATCACCTCTCGGCCACCGC
>CAYTDF010000349.1:0-5819 GCA_964436365.1 uncultured bacterium
AAGATGAAGAAACGGATACAGAGAAGTGGGGCGATCAGCGTCGCATAGAACCCGAAGTTCGCGTATGGCAGCCCACCCAGGTGCCAGTGAAACGCGATCAACAGCGCTCCCACGGCCACACCGATGTCCGCCAAGAGGAACTTATGCAGCGGACCTTTCGGGATGCCCCGGCGGCGCGTGGTCGCGGGGGCCTTTCCGTCCGCTTCGGCGGACGCTGCCATTTCAAGAGACTTGCTTGTGTTGTGGGTGGAAGACATCGTAGATTACAGGCAGTGTAACTCCTTCTCGGGGCTCCGCACACCCATTTCGGGGTATACCGGACCCGACGTCCGGGCCGTCGTGATGATAGCCTACTTCCCTGGTTCCGTCCCGACTCTCCACGCTCTTTCGAGAGGCGGAAATGGAACGAATTCCGACGGATGGTTCAACCTATGGGGATGCCGAAGCGCGTACGAGAGTGGGGAGTCGACCTCCTGCTTCTGGTGGTGTTCTCCTTCTGCCTCGTGGGGCCTTGCGGTCTCGGAGCCGCCTTTCCTTTCGATGAGGACACTCTTCTCTTCAACGTACCTCTCCGCCATCTCTTAACGGACCCTGATGTCGGTTTTTGGAACCCCTACCTCTTCTGTGGAGCGCCGCTTGACGCCAATCCTCAGGTCCAGCTCTTCTATCCGCCAAACCTGCTTTACCAATTTTGCCCGCTCCCGCTGGCCTACGGCTTGCTCCTCTGGTTCCATCTGGCCGCCGGTGCCTTAGGGATCGCCGTTCTGTTGCACGTTTTGGGCGTTGGTGCGCACGGAAGACGCACCGGGGCGATCGTCTTCCTCTTTTCCACCTATTGGCAGGCCAAAATGATGAACGCGGGCATGCTGGCCGGGTCCGCCTGGGCTGGATTCGCACTCGCGGGCTTTGTCCTGGCCCTCGAACGGCCTTCCCGCCGGAGCGCGGGATTCTGGCTCGCCGTGTTATCTCTAGCCCTATCGGTATTGGCGGGAGTCCCTCATCCCCCGGCCCTGATTCTGCTCGCCATGTTGTTCTTGGCGGCCGAGGTCGTTGGGCGCGACCCGGGGCGTCGCTGGAAGGTCGCGTTGTTGTGCGTGGACGGCGCGGCTTTGACCGCGATCCTGTCGGCGGTCGCCTGGCTACCCGCTCTCGAGAATCTCCCCCGCACCCATCGCGGCCCCCTCACCGAGGAGCAGGCTTACGCGGGCGCGTTGACTCTCTGGGAACTGCCTGGCGCGCTGCTGGGCGGGCTATCCCAGCCCAGCATTGCCCGGCTCGACCCCTGGGAAGGCACCGCCGCGATCTCCTCCATGGGCTTGATTCTCGCCGGTCTCGGATTCGCCGCAACCGTCATACGAACCGCCGCACCCCGCCGCTGGGCCTGGGCCGCCATGGGGCTCTTGGCCCTCGCGCTCGCCTGCGGTCCGCACCTACCTTTGGCCGGATGGCTACGCGCCTGCCTGCCGGACATGGACCGCTTCAACCTCCCCAACCGAGCGCTCCTGCTCACCGTGATCGGCCTCTCGGTCTACGCCGGTTTCGGGTATGAGACCTTATCCCGGCCGCTCTCGTCGCGTCACGCCTATCGCTGGATTCTCGCCGGTGGAGGGCTCCTTCTGGGCGTGGTCATCCTGGTGACGCTCTGGCCCGATCTACTGGTATCGCTACGCCAGACCGATTTCACTCGCGGCATGAGCCGCACTGCGCCTCCCGACTGGCTCTGGTCTTTGGCCTGGAACCTCTTGTGGGGCGGTTTGGCGCTCGTCGTGCTGGGCTTCTTGAGCGCTCCCGGGCCGCGCCGAGCGCATCTCATGGGACTGGCCGTCGCGCTCTTGATTCTCGTGCCGCAATGGGGGGTACGCACCCGGCTCTACATGGAGACCGTCTCTCCCGACTACCTGGAGATGCCTCAGACCGCCGAGTGGCTACGCCGCTACGTGCCCGGTCAACGTTCCATCGACTTCCGCCCCTCGCTCACCTCCGCCAGCCATGTAGATAGCCCCATGCTTGTGCCGCACATGGTCCATCGCTTACCCGAACTCTACGGCGTCCACAGCGCCTATGGCTACGACCCCATATATCCAGATGCGTACGGCGACCTCATGCACCGCGCGGGCGGTCGAGGCAGGCAATCCGGCTCGACGCGCACGGTCCGCATGGCCCGGCTCCCCGAGAATCTCCTCCGCCGTTTCGGCATCCGCTATGTCGTCGGCGATCCTTACGAAAGGCTCTTGGATGCCAAGTACATCGAACTCGCCGCCGGGCAGGAGCGCGTCCTGAATTTCGAGAAGCCCATCCTGATCGACCGGCTTTGGATGCGTCATCTCCTCAGCGATGGCGCTTCGTTACCCCAGGGCGCTCTCGTCGGCGAGGTGATCCTGAAGTGCAAGGTCTTCGGTGAAACCAGGCTCCCGGTCCGCGCGGGGGTCGAGGTTTCCAATCTCTTCCTCGACTTCCCCGATGGCCGCGCCGCTCACCAACCCGTCGACACCGCTCGTTGGTGGACCGTCCCCAAGCGGGGTTTCCGCTTGCCGTTACGCCAGAGTGGCTTCAACTGGAGCCTTGACGATCCGGCCCCGCTGGCCGTCGAGCGCATCACCCTGCGCGGCCTTTCCGATACCGCTACTTGGACCGTCGTCGAGATGGCCGTCTCGGTTTTCGATGCCCATGGGTATTTCCACAAAGTCTTCGAGTCGGACGGTTCGGAAATCTATGAGCTGCGGGAGACGAGTGTTCCTTCACCTTTCATCCATCGTGGGCCGATAATCCCTCCAATAGATCGAGAGACCCAGCCCCCGGAAGACGTCTTGGTTTCCGCTCCGTTTGATGTGCGCGTTTGTCTGACCGAAGCCGCCGCCGCCGAGCACATCGTCGATCCTGACTCTGACCCGGACGAAATGGTTGTGACGACGAAGGAATGGCTGCCTTCCCGCCCGTCGTGGTGGCGCCGCCCTTACATGCGAAGGTCAAAATTAACGATTGAAGCCATCGAGCGGCACGCCGACCGGTTGGTCTTTGAGGTTGACGCAAGAGATCCCGCAGTCATCCGCATCCACGAGAGTTGGAGCCCGTGGTGGCATGCCCGTCTCGACGACGGCAAGTACATAGAAACCTTTCGCGCGGACCTGGCGCAGATCGGGCTGTCTGTCCCGGCGGGCAGACACACGGTCACACTGACTTACCGGCCGCTCCCGCTCTATCTGGCGGGCAGCGTCTCCTTAATTGCGCTGCTTGCCATTCTGCTGTTGGCTTTCCGGCACCGCCTACGGTGACAACACTCCTTACGTTCGCGCCACTCCCTTGCGCCGATTCTGTACCCCTTCAGCCCGGTTCATTGCGTCAGTACCATGGGAACGTCTTGAGAGGCCGCGCGCATAGAGGCTGCGTGTGAAAATGTGGATGCCGAACGGTTGCTTGAACGATGAACAATGTTGCCCATACCATAATCCTCGCCAGTGCTTCGCCGCGCCGGGAGGAACTGCTCAAGATGCTCGGCCTCTATTTCCGCATCGAGCCCAGTGGAATCGACGAGTCCCCACCGCTCGATGAATCGCCGGGGCCCTATGCTGCCCGCCTAGCGCGCGAGAAGGCGATGGATGTTGCCCAGCGGAATCCTCATGGGATCGTGATTGGTGCCGACACCGTCGTTTCCGTGGGATCGAACATCCTGGGGAAACCCAACGACGAGCCCGACGCCGAGCGGATGCTCCGCAGTCTTTCCGGTGCCGCCCATGAGGTCTGGACCGGGATTGCGGTGCTCTGCCTTTCCAAGCGGTTCGAGGAAGTCCGCGCCGTGCGCAGTGAGGTGGCCTTCCGTGACCTTTCCGAAGAGGAGATCGCGACCTATGTCGCCACGGGCGAGCCCATGGACAAAGCGGGTGCGTATGCGATCCAGGGCGGGGCGGGGCAGTTTGTCACTCGCGTCAAGGGTTCGTATCACAACGTGATCGGTTTGCCGACGTTGGATCTGGCCCGCATTTTGGAGGGAATTGGCATTGAGGTGGGCAAGGTGAGCGAAGAGGTTCAATCTCGTAATGACCTCACCTGATCGAGGGCACTTGCGGTACGGCTCGTGAGAGAGATGCACGAGATGAGACGATGAAAGCCGAGGCACGCTTTCCGGAGCGGCCTCAGGGGCAGGGAATCCGATGGTCGAGATGGACTTTTTCGAACTCCGGTTCGACGAGACCAGCGACACGCAGGTCATCATACTCAAAGAGAAAAAGGGTGAACGGCGAATGCCGATCCTGATCGGGTTCAACGAGGCCCATTCGATCCATGTGGCCATCAATGAGCTACCGGTTCAGCGGCCCATGACTCACGATCTAGCCTCGGGGCTCGTGCATTCGCTTGGTGCGTCATTCGAACGGATTGTGGTGACCGAACTTCTCGACTCCACATTCTACGCACGAATCTATCTCACCACCTCCGATGGTCTCGTCGATGTCGATTCTCGTCCCAGTGACGCGATTGCTCTGGCGCTCCGAGTCAAAGCGCCGATCTACGTCAACGAATCCGTTCTGGACCAAGTCGCCCGATAGGAGCTTGCGGAGAGCCTTGTTGCAGGTTCAAAGATTCGCTGATTTGTGCAACAGAGCCCGTGTTCCCGAGTGGAATCAAGCCGTCAGGCTTGGTTTTGTATCGAGGGGCACGGAGGTCCCGATACACTCCTCAAATCTGCGCCGATTCCCTCATGAAAATACTCGTCCGCGTTCCAAACTGGCTCGGTGACCTGGTGATGGCCACACCGGGGTTGATCGTATTGCGCGATCGTTTCCGGGATGCCGAGATATCTCTCCTCGGCATTGCCGGGGTGATTCATGCGCTTGATGGCCATCCCGCCGTGGACAGAATCCTGGCCTATGACCGTCGTGAGGCTGACCGGGGGCTGCGCGGGCTCTGGAATTTGGCGCGCCGTCTCCGTGACGAACGCTTTGATGCCGCCTACGTATTTCCCAACTCGTTTGCCTCGGCGTTTTCGGTCTGGCTGGCGGGGATTCCCCAACGAATCGGTTTCGCCACCGATGGCCGGTCCGCGCTCCTCACCGAATCCCCCAATAAACCGCCGGGTCTGGCTCATTGCCATCAGAGCGAAGTCTATGCCACCCTGGCGGCGGGCGGACAACTCCAATCGATTCCCCATCCGCAGTGGTCTGTCGGTGTTGACGAGCGCCGCGAGGCGGAGTCTTTGTTGCGGCAATCCGGTCTCCAGCGCGACCGGCCGCTTCTGGCGTTGAATCCCGGCTCGGTGAACGGTCTGGCCAAGCGCTGGCCGGTCGAGCGATATGCTCGCGTCGTACGTTGGGCTATCGAATCGGCCGGTTGGGAGGTTGTGATTTTAGGCGCGGGTTCGGATCGCGATGTCTGTGAAAACGTCGCCACGTTGGCGCGCGTCCCGGTGTTGACCTTGGCGGGATGCACGGGCATGCGTCAGTTTATGAGTCTCCTGACGGTTGCGGATATCTGTTTGAGCAACGATTCCGGAGGCATGCACGTTGCGGCGGCGCTGGGGCGGCCTCAGGTCAGTCTTTTCGGACCGACTGACAGTCTGACCACGGGGCCGTTTGGACCGCGGCAGATCGTCTTGCGCAAACCGGTCGCTTGTTCGCCGTGCCTCGATCGGTCCTGCGGCGAGGGCCACCACGCTTGCATGGAGCGGATCACCGTCGATGAAGTCTCTAGTGTTTTATGGTCGATGGTCGAGAACCCCGACTCCCTGGCGGCAACCTAACCCCCCTCCCATCCACGCACAACTCCGTAGAGTGTGTGGTCTCTTCCTGACGATGTATTCGTACCTATCCCGTGTTCCCGAGTGGAAT
>CAYTDF010000350.1:0-5811 GCA_964436365.1 uncultured bacterium
CTGCCGCTGGCGAGATCGGCCATGGCGGATGTGGAGTTGGAAGTGTCCATCAGAGTCTCATTCTCGGTTGCGATTCTTCTTCACGGGTTCGAGTGGGCGTTCGTCTCGCTAGGGGACGATCACCACGCGGCACTTGAGCGCACCCGCCTTCTTGAGGGTGTCGAAGATCGCGATCAAGTCTCGCGGATTGACACCCAACTCGTTGAGGCTGTCCACGAGTTCTTTAACCGTAGCGCCCTCGACGAGGAACAACCCGCCCGGTTCGACTTCGGCCTGGATCTCGGTATTCGTGCTCACGCCATCGGTGATCGGTGCGTTGTTACCCACGCCGGCCACCGGATCCGTTTCTTGGGTGGTGGTGATGGTGATGTTCAGGTTGCCGTGAGCGATGGCCACGGGATGAATGCGAATGTGCTCCCCGGCGACGACCGTGCCGGTGTTCTCGTTCAGCACGACGATCGCGGGCATGTCGGTCACAACCGGAAGTTCTTCGATAGCGGCCATGAGGCCGACCACGTTCTTATACTGCGTGCCCTGCAGCTGCATGACATCGATTTCGATCATCCCCATGGTCGCGGCACGAGCCACCGGCTTGCCAAGGGCCTCGTTGATCGACTCTTGCACGTTGTGAGCGGTCTTGAAATCGGGATCGAAGAGATTCAGGCGCAGGAAGCCGCCTTTGAGGATGTCGTGTATGATCTCTTCGCCTTCGACGGTGCCCCCGTTGGGGATCGTGCCAACCGTGGTGTGGTTCTGTTGAACGGATGCCCCACCGCCGCCACCGCCACCGCCCGATGCGAGGAAGCCGCCGATAGAGACCGGCCCCTGGGCCACAGCGTGCACTTTGCCATCCGCCCCGATGAGCGGCGTCTGTTGCAGCTGACCGCCTTGCAGATTCTTGGCTCCACCGATGCTGGAGACCACGATGTCGATTTCGGTTCCTTGCCGCTTGAAGGGTGGAAGTTTGGCGGTCACGATGACCGCGGCCACGTTCTTCGGGTCGACATTCGCGGCTGTGGTGGGTACGCCGAGAACGGTGAGCATGTTGGCCAGAGAGGAAGAGGTGAATCCGCCGCCGCTATCGCCGGTGCCGCTCAAGCCTGTAACCAGACCGTATCCGGTCAGGGTGTTGCTTTGAGCGCCGTCGATGGCGCAGATGTCTTTGATGCGCGAGGTGGCGCCGAAGCCGTCGGGCGTCAACAGACCAAGAGCGCAGACAAACAGGATCGGGGAGACGATGTTTCGGGTGCGAATCATAATCGCTGTCCTTCTCATGACAATCCTCAGTTAAATCTCTAACGCAACCGCCATGCCACATCTAATGTGTCTTCTAGAAGTTCTTTCCGGTTGTAACACGTTGAACGCTCGGCCCTCGCGGGCACTTCGTGCACGCTAGTAAGAAATCTTTGAGAGACGCTCTAGAAGAAGAACCGGAGGAGTTTATTGAAGACGCCCGGCTCCGCGGCACTGGTGATCGGACCGCCGCCCTCGTAACCGATTTGGGCGTCGGCCACGCGGGAGGAGAGGACTGTGTTCTCGGCAGAAATGTCCTTTGGCCGGATTTTTCCGGAAAGAATGATGCTTTTGCTTTCCTTGCCCACCTTGATCGTCTTGCGGGCCTCGATCAGGAAGTTGCCGTTGTCATCGACCATGACCACAGTGGCGGCGACGCTGGCCTGAAAGACGCCGCGCCGCTCGACTTCCGATTCACCCTTGTAGTCGTTGGTGCCATCCAGCCCGGCGGTGGGATAGTCGATCGTGGTTCCGTCGATCGTGCTGAAGAGAGATTTATCGAAACCGAAGTTGAAGATTCCTTTGATCGCGCCGAAGATCGAGGTTTGGCGTTTGTTTTCAGCGTCCGCGACCTCTGTGGCCAGTGCGGATTCCTCGATATTGATGGTGAGAATATCTCCCACGCGGCTGGCGTTGCCGCCCATAAAGAAACGGTTGGCGGGGGAATTGCTGTCCCAAAGCGAGGCCGCGCCGCTTTCGAGAGCGGTCGCCATCACCAGAACGGTCAAGATTGTGGCTGTTTGAATAGACCGGCGCATGTGGCTATCTCCTTCAATCCATGCTATCGCGGAACCCGTTGCCGGGGTGTTTCTCAGAATGCTGTCTGGCGAAAAGGCGCTAGATGATTTCGACGTTCGCGCCGTTGACGATCCGGGCCCGGAGTTTCCGCCCGTTGGCCAGGTTCTGAACCAGGATCAATTCGCCGGTCCCGCCCGATTCGAGCGCTTTCGCTTGGACGCGGACGCTGATGCTTCCCTTCCGTACGTGGAGGCTCAGCTTTTGGCCGCGGCGTACGGTGATGTTCTTTCCAAAAACGTCTTCGGTAACCACCACGCCCCGGCTGAGCGACCTTCGCAGGGGAAGCCCGGCGAACTCGGAGACGTCCGTAACGGCCATCTGGTCCTTACGCTCGTTGACGATCTTGCGGAGTTCCTGTCGAACGTTGTCGGCGGTAACCACCTGCCCGACCTGTAACTTCCGCTCGACGACCCAGACCGGCCGGACATGCGAGACTCTGACGATCACCTGTTTGCGAATCACCTCGCGGCGGTCGATCATCGCGGTCACGTCGTAGCGAATCGTGCCATAACCTCGTCCTGCGATGCGGTAGGCATGAATCTCCGCCTCACCTACGGGGATGCGGATCCGTTCGGGAACGGTGAGCGGCTCGATGCAGAGTTCTTCTTCCGGCCAACCGTGCTCGTCGAGGAGATCCTCTTTGATCAGGGCGAAGACCGTCTCATCGATGATGTCCTGCCCGGGTCCGAGAATCTTCAGAGATGTGGGCCCCCGGAACCGAAGCGTCGTGAAGGGCAGACCGGCCTGCCGGATTTTGCGTAGGATAGACTGCCGGGCGAGGCGAAAGTCTTTGCCGCTCTTGGGCGCGTCGAGGATTTCAAGACGCGCGAACTCCGCTTGAAGTTTCGGGTCTTCGACCTTGATCTCGACGAAATCGCCCAGTTTGACAACCTCTTGTGTGACTGAGACCACCTCGTGGCTCTCGGGGAGGGTCAAGTGGATCAGGGGTGGGGTCTGGGCCCCGAGGGCCCCTGCAGCACGCAGGGCGAGCAGGGAGGTGACCAGGTAGCTCACCGCCAGTTGCCGGATTCGGTTATCGCGTTCTTTTGGGTCCATCATGCAGTCTCCTCAACAGGATTCACATTCGCCGTCCAGGCTTAGCGGGCCAGATTGACTGCGGTCTGCAGGTTTTGGTCGGAAACTTTGACCGCGCGGCTGTTGACTTCGAAAGCGCGCTGCGCGGTGATCAAGTTGACCAGTTCCTCTGCCATATTGACGTTGGAGTTTTCGAGGAATCCTTGGGCCAGTTTCCCCGCGCCTTGCAGCCCGGGAGTCGTGGCGATGGCCGCCCCGGAAGCGGGGGTCTCCAAAAAGATGTTGTTGCCATCCGCCGAAAGCCCGGCAGGGTTCTGGAAAACGGAGAGTTGAATGGTGCCTACCTGAGTGGGCTGATCGAACTGATTGGCCTGGATCACGGAAACCAGTCCCTCTTCCGAAACCATGATGCTGGTGGTGTCGTTGGGAATGGTGATGGTGGGCTGGAGGATGTAGCCGTCCGAGGTCACCAGTTGTCCTTGAGCATCGATGTTGAACGCGCCGTCTCGAGTGTAGCCATTTGTCCCATCGGGCATCTGCACTTCGAAGAAACCGTGCGGCCCTTTGATGGCGATGTCCAGGGGATTCTCGGTACCGCGGAACGAGCCTTCGGTGAAGACCCGGCGGGTGCCGGCGACACGGACACCGTGACCGACTTGAATGCCGGTCGGCACCTCCACACCGGCGGAAACCGAAGCGCCGCTGGGCTTGATCGTTTGATAGAGCAAGTCCTGAAAATCGACGCGCGTGCGCTTGTATCCAAAGGTGTTGACGTTGGCCAGGTTATTGGCGATGTTGTCGACCTGGAAAGAGGTTCCGGCCATTCCGGCCGCGGCGGTAAAAAGTCCTCGATACATGGTTGTCCTCCCGGACCCTTGTCGTTATTTCCTTTTGATTTAACTAAACTTCCTAACTGATCCGTCCGACTTCCCGAACCGCTTGCTGTAGCGTTTGGTCGGCCGCTTTCAAGACACGCGCATTCGCTTCGAACGCCCGCTGACTATCCATCAGGTAGACCATCTCTTTGGTCGGGACGGAGTTGGCTTTCTCGATATAGCCCTGAGCGACCCGATACCGTTTGGGCGCTTGGAGATGACTGGCCGGATCTGGAGCGTCCAGCCGGTAGAGGTTGTTGCCTTCTTTCATCAAGAGGTCGCGATTATCGAAATCGACCACGCGGATGGTGTCAACATTCCGTCGCGTCGCCGCGCCCGTAGCCGGGTCGTAGACGGTGTCGAAAACCTTGCCCTCTTCGTTCACTTCGAAATCGGGGGATGCAATCCGGATGGGGCTGATTCGACCACCCGCCTGAGTTCCTTGCCCTGCTAGGTAGTGCCCCTCGGGCGTGACCAGACGACGCTGGCTGTCGGTGTAGAAGCGACCGTTACGGGTGTAACGAGTGCCATCCGGGGTCAAAATCGCGAGATAGCCATCTCCCATGAGAGAGATGTCATGAGGATCTCCGGTCTGAACCATCGTGCCCTGCTCGTAGTCGGTGTAGGCCCAGTCAATGCCCGCACCGGTACCGACACGGCCGATGGCGTGGTTGAAACGAGGTTGTTCGAGGCTCTCGGTTAGGCCTTTGTACGTGGCGTTGAGGGTTACATCCGGGAAAGAGCGTATGATGAGGTTTTCGCGCTTGCCGCCGGGAAGCATGGATGTGGCCAGATTGGAGGCCAGCATGTCTTGCCGTTTCATCTCGACCATCATTCCCGACGCGGAACTGTACATACCCGTAATCATGGTGACTGCACCTTCTGGCTCGTAACGAGCGTGCCCGGCTAAGACCGAGGCATGGGAGACATGACGTAGTGAACACAAAGCAGAACCCGTGCCAGCCCGTACGAAAAGTTGTACCGGGACGGCGAGGTAACGTGGATCTCATTGAAATGACACGGGTTTGAAATGCGCGGTTCGACCGGTTCCGAGGAGGTCTGAGGGATTTTCAGCCCTCCCGGCGGGAGGCCAAACCTGCCGGTACGGGGCAGGGGCTGCCGCCTTGGTGTGTTGTAGTATCCTTCAAAAGCAGTCTCCGTTTGGAAAACGCCGAGAGCCCGGCCATCGGGGGCACTTCGCGCGCCCTACCGGTTAAACTCGTAAAAAACGCTGTATGCTCCGACCATGGATATCTTCCCAATCGTCATGGGTCAAAATGAAGCGGCCCACCTCGGGCAGGGGTGGTACGAACGTGAAATCCCCGCCGACGGTCCCCCATACCGGGCTACGAAAGAGCTTGCCGAACTGGTGCTACCTCCCGGTGGGCCGCTCGAGCTGGAGTTCCTGCTCCAAGCCCCTCCGGCGCGCCCGGATCGTCCGTTCACTGGACGCTTCACGGTCAGAGATGGGGCTGAGGCCGATATCCCAGAGGAGAGCGCACGGTTTCAGCTGGTGCAGCCCCAGTGGTCGCTCCGCCGCTGCCGTCTCCCCGCTTCCGACGAAGCGCGAGTCCTGTTGGTGGAAGTCGATACGCCCTGGAAGCCTTCGGATATCTTCAGCAACGGGGACGGCCGGTCGATGGGGGTGCTGGTCGCGGCGGTCAGCACAGCGGATCCCGCCGGAGTGTGATGGGATTTCGTGCGAATCGCTTCTCAAAGACCGGTCCAATATGGCGTTCCGCCGTCATTCGGCTAAAGGGTATCTCTAAAAATAGCGGTTCCAATTGCTCTTTTTCTTGGCCTTGATATT
>CAYTDF010000351.1:0-5787 GCA_964436365.1 uncultured bacterium
GTGGGCGGCCGTCAAAGTTCCGTTCGTGTGGCTGTTCGGAAGCGATAGCCTGGCGACGGTGCTGGCGGGTTCGGAGGAGCGCGCGGGCATCTTCGCCTCCACCCATTTGGATCCCGGTCCGATCGTGGCGAGTTACCTTGGGCTTTTCCTGGCCGCGTTCGCCTTTGTGGCGCTGGGTGTCTTTGCGTCGTCATTGACCGAGCACCAGATTGTGGCCGCGAACATCGCTTTTGCGGTGCTGCTGGTCTTCTGGATCATCGGCTGGATGCAGGAACTGACCGACATCGAATTGATCAAGACCGTGGTTCGGAGTGCGTCACTCAATACGCACCTGGATCCGTTCATCAAAGGCGCGCCCGACATCCTCAATATCGCCTACTTCCTGGGGGTCGGCTGCTATTTCATCTTCCTCACGTGGGTGGTCATTTTCTGGACGCGCCTGGGACGCGGTTTTGTCAGCGTCGCGAAGAAGAGCAAGCTGAACGTGCTGTGGTTGGTCGCGGCGTTGGGCGTGGTGGCGACGGTGAATCTGCTGCTGGTCCAAGGCGAATGGACGAACTACACCACCGTGGGCGTGCTGCTCTCGGTCGGCGCGGTGGCGGCGTGGTTTATCCTCAACACGGAATGGCTGGCGCAGCTCGTGGTTAGCCACGGTTTCCTCTACACGATGTTGCTCCTGGGGCTGGCGGCCTTCGGTTTGGTGGTCCTCTGTTCGGGCCTGTACATCACCGACAAGTCGCTGGACCTGTTGCAGCGCAAAGTCGACGGTTTCGACCGTACGATCGACATGACCAAGATCCGGAAGTTCAGTCTGGCGGAGCAATCCAAGAAGATTCTGACGTCGATGACCGAACCGGTCACCCTGGTCTACATCCAGAATCCCAATTTCCCGCAAGAGCAGATGCAAGTGCGGGAGCTTTTCGAACTCTACAAACAACAGCGCTCGGATGTGGTCACACTTCAGTACGTTGACGCGGAGCGCACACCGGGCATCGTTGAGGACTTCGGCGTGGGCGTTGCCTATGGAGATGTCTATGTAGAGGCGGGCTTGGAAGGTGCGACACGACGCCAGAAGGTCGACCGGCAGTCCAACCAGATCGAAGAGAACGGCATCACCAACGGTATTCTCAAGGTGATGAAACTCGATACCCCGAAAGTCTATCTGACCGCCGGTCACGGCGAGTACGACCTCGAGAGCAAAGAAGAAAAGAACGGCTTGGCTTACCTGAAAGACCAGCTGGAAAAAGAGGTCTATGAGGTCGAGAGCCTCGGACTCTTCGAGAAGACCTCGGTGCCCGACGATGCCGCCGTGGTGATGGTGGTGGGTCCCAAGACCGGCTTCTTCGAGAACGAGTTGGGTATGCTGAGAGAGTATCTCGATAAGGGTGGCAACCTGATCGTCTTCTTGGAGCCGCGTACAGATCCCGGTTTGGACCCGCTCATCAAGATGCTCGACGACTACGGCGTCATCGCCAACAACGACTTGATTGTCGATGCGGGCATGATGAATCGGCTCCAGGGCACATACGCCCGCGTTCAGACCCGCAATTACGGCCAGCACGCGGTCACCGACGGCCTCGAAACCGCCAGTGTCTTCGACTACGCCCGGTCGCTAGAGTTGAAAGGCGCCCTGCCGAACTCCGCCGAAGGTGTCGAACTGGTCAAATCGTCCGCAGAAGCCTGGGGCGAGATCGATTTGGAGGCTGTCGCGCGCGGAACCGAAATCGGCTATCAGGAAGGCGAGGATACAGCCGGACCGGTTACGGTTGCGGTGGCGCTCTCCTGGGAATCGGAAGACGCGAGTGCGGAGCCCGAAGAGACGACAGACGAAGCCACCGGTTTAGAGTTGAACGAAGAGACGCCGGAGTCGCATCTGGTCGTCTACGGCGATGCCGACATGGTCAGCAACGCCTGGCTCGCACAGAACCGTAACCTCATTCTCAACACGCTGGCTTGGATGTCGGAACGGCAAGAGCTGGTCTCCATCCGGCCCCGGGCCGAGTTTGGGCAGCCGATTATGGTGAACCCGATGGAGAGCCGTGTGATCTGGGCCGTCGGAGTCGTGGACCTGCCGATGCTGATACTGCTGATCGGTATCGCCGTCCTGGTTCGAAGGAGGGTGCGTGGATGAACCGTATGATCAGGAATCTGCTTCTTGCGCTGTGCGCGATGGTGATTCTCGCAGCCGGAACCGCTCTCTATGCCTACTACGCACTGTTTGTCGGCGGACAGGAGCGCGTGGTGGCCGAAGAGGCCGCCAAACAGATCGTCTCTCTCGGCCAAGATGAGATCAGAGAGATCACCATCGTCCGGCACGAGTCGGCTCTCGATGAAACCACAACCCTGCGAGCGGTAAAGCAAGAGGATGCTTGGAGACTCGAAGAGCCTCTGCAAGCGTCTGGCGATAGTAGCGCGTGGGACGGCATCGCCCGGTCACTGGCCGAGGCCAAGCATGTCAGCCGGTTCCCCTTCGAGGAGCTGGCCTCGGCCGATTTGGGCCAGTTCGGCTTAGCCACCCCCGACCTGATCGTCTCGGTGGCGGGAATCGGGGGCGCAAGCGCCGCAACCCTCGCTATCGGGAAGAAGAACCCCGTGGGCGGGGGGAGTCCAGGAGGGCCCGGCGGACAATCTACCGGCTCCTCTCAGGTCTACGCCCGGTTCGGCCGAGATGAAGCCGTACTGACGATGGCCGAGAGCGTCAAGAACACGGTCGACAAGAAACTGTTCGACCTTCGCGACAAACGTATTGTAACGTTTGAAACGGATGACGTCCGGCGTGTCGAAGTCGGTGACGGAGAGAGCAAATACCGTCTGGACCGCTTGGATGGCGACCGGTGGCAGATTTCTCAGCCTTTCGAGGCGCAAGCCGACGGCATCGGAGTCCGTGGTTTTATCAGCAAGGTCGACAACGCGCGTATCAAGCAATTCATCGACGAGACGCCAAGCGATTACGGTACCTACGGCCTGACGGACGAGGCGACGCGTGTCGTGTTCTGGGTCGGCGACGCGGCGGACACCTCGGGCTGGGTCTCGCAGGCAGTACTGCTCGGCGCGACCAGCGAAGTCACCCCCAGCAACGTTTATACGAAGCGCGAGAGCCAAGACAATGTTTTCGCGGTCGAACTCTCGGCATTCGCATTCCCCGGCGACGCCAACGCGTTACGGCTTCAGAAGATCGTCCCCGTCAGCACCTGGGATGTAAATCATCTGGCAATTTCGGTCGCCGGAGAGAAGATCATCGAAGTGAGCAAGTCGGCGGGTGAGTGGCAGCAGAACCACCCCGTCACAGGCAAAGCGACGTGGTCGAGCGTAAACGACCTTCTCAAGGATGTCTGCGACCTGAAAGTTGCGGAATTCGTGAGCGAGGGGGGTGACCTATCGGAACTCGGATTGGATGAGAACGATCTGGTGATCGAACTGACTGGGAAAGAGACGTCGGAACGGGTTGCCTTATCAACGGTTCGGGGTGGTACCGACGGTCTCCGCTACGGTCTTCGCCAACCGCCTCGCGAGGTCTACAGCGTGCGCGCAGCGGATATCCAGAAGATTCTCGACGGAGTCGATTCCGTCGAGTTGGAGGCACCCCCGGCACCGGAGCCGGAAGAATCCGAGGACGGCGAATCCGAAGGCAGTGAATCCGAAAGCAGCGAATCGTAGTCGTCTCCGGTCGTTTCTGACAGCACAGTACATCCGCCCGCTACGCTTTCAGGCTAGCGGGCGGTTTCTTTCTTGGGGGGGAAGCGTTCCAAGGCCGGCCTAATCTTGGCTGTTGGCGTCGGTAAGGGCTTTGCCGAGACGATGGGCGAACTCATCCAACAACGTCACCGCATCTTCCAGGAAAGAAGCGTACGTCGCTCGTAGCCAGTCGAGCCCCTCACGCAGGGACCGGAAGGGCTCGGGAGTGGTACGGGCCACGCGGTGGATTAGACGCCCGCCAGCCGACCCGACAACGAGCTGAAAGAGTTCGGATTCATAGACGGCGAGCCAGGGCGTGGCCATCTCATCCTGGAGTTCGTCGAAGTTCTCCGGCACCACCCGGTCGAGGAGCCCTAGAGCATCGCCCTTGAACCAAGCCAGACCGTCCCTGCCCTCGGCGAGCAGCGCCCGCGCCTTTTTAAGCAGTTCGGTCGTTTCGGCCACGGCCTCAGAGCGATCCGGGACGGCCCTCAGCAAGGTGGCGATCTTGTGGCGCGGGCTCTCCGGTTCCTCCAGGTCCTCCAAGACGGCCGATAGCGGAGAGGGGTAGGCACCACGCTTCTCCGCCCCTCCCTCGGTGGAATCGATGACTCTGGCCTTCGTGGCCTGAATCTCCTTCTCGAGATGGTGCAGATAGCGCCTGAACTGCGAAAGTGTGATCAATGGCTTTCCGTTCCATCCTTCAACGGTCACGACCTGGACCCGTTCGATCCCACTCGGCCCGTCAATCTCGACACTCTCTCCGTTCTTGGTAACGACCGACTGCGAACTGTAGGCCGCGCCGGTTGCGTGTGTCAGGCCATCTTGCTCGCCGAGTGCCAAGTCCATGCCCACCATCACGATCGGGTCGCAGCCGAGGAGGTTGGCGACACAAAACGCCAGGTGCCCCACGTTCGTCGATCGCGTCAGTTTCTCGTGGCAATCCAGGAGGGGGGCGATCTTCTCCAATACAAGACCGGCCCCATCGCGTACCCAGACTCGCCGCTCCCCAGGAGCGCGTTCGACATTCCGAGGATGGCTCTCTGGATGGAAAACGAGGACCGAGTTCTCGGGAAACTCCTCTTCGACGAGTTTTCTTCCCGAGGCGGCAGTGGGGTCCCGGGTGAGAACGGCGTCCGGCTCGACTCCCTTCGCACGGAGCGGATAGAGCGCGGTGTCGACCGCGACGATTGGGCCATAACGGCTCGCCTCGTGTATCAGATCGATGTTCTTATCCAGCGAAGGACCGCCACCGACCACAAAGCCAGGGAGGCCCGTCGCCAATCCACGGAAGGCATCCAGCGGATGAGAATGAAGAAGCCGGGAGAGATTGGTGTAGACGTTTCGCTGCGCGGGAGCGCCGCGTAAGAGCAGCCCCATGTACGAAGCTCGGACACGGTCGGCGCAGGGAATCAACTCCCGCTGCCAATGGCCAATCGCACGGGGTGCGGACCGAATGGAAGGTTCGTAACGCAACAGAGTGAGCCCCGCATCGGCCAGATCGCCCGCAAACGTGGAGAACAGGCTGTCTAAACCACTGGGTTCACCCCCCAACCAAGTGACCTTCCCAGCAAGAAGAGGCTCCGGCCAATCAACCACTCCGAGAGTGTGCGACAATACATCGAGATCCGGCTCAACCAGGATCAAGCGGTTGATTTGGTCTAGATGCTGTTGGGCAAATTTCAGCACATGGTACCCGAGCCCGATCCCCAAGACGACCACAACCGAGCCCGGTTTGACATCCTGCGCGTTCACCCACTCGTCGGCCTCACGCAGGGGATCCTCGGCATCGTGCAAGGCCGTGGGGGAAGTATCTTCAGCGGCAACCAGCAGCGTGGGCATACCACAGGGAGTTTGCTGAAGGCTCGCTCGGCCTTCCACACGCCGCCCCTGGAGAACCGACCAGAGCCGTGGCTGGTTCCGTTCCAAGAGGTTCATGACTTTGAGGGGTAGGTCGGACACGATAGACTGACAGTGCCAGAGCTGGAAACGTCGCGCAACGGGAGATTTTCAGCTTGACCAGAGTCGTTGGGTTGATAGGTTCGAGATCGACCCCTATACGGAGTACCCCTGACATGCAACTTACAATCAACGGACGACAAGAAACGTGTC
>CAYTDF010000352.1:0-3727 GCA_964436365.1 uncultured bacterium
TATCGCCAGCACATGCAGTCTGGTGTAGGCCTCCTTGGGCAGAGCAAATTGAATGCGACTGGGGTTTGCCGTCAGAGCGCTGCGCCAGCGGCCGCCAAACACACCTCGATTCGATGTGAGATACCCGCCCACGAGCGTGCCGTACTTCACCCAACTCTTGCCCACGTCGATGTGATCGTCGCCGGCGGCATCAGGTTCAGCGAACACGAAGGGCACCCCGCCGACGTCCACGCTCTCGCCCCCGTCCCTCAGCCCGTCACCGGATAGGGTGCTGCCGTTCAACGCCGACGTGTTGACGTATTCGTCCAGTCGAACCGGAACGTAAAGCGGCGACGTATCCGCCCGGCCCGCGCGCAGCGATCCCAAAAGCACCTCGCCGGTCAGGGCAATGTCGATCTTGCCGCGAACGACTGCCTCATCGACCAGCCATTCGCCGAACAGCCGATCGTCTACAAAGGCACGCACCCGATCCTTGAGCGTCACGATCCGCAATGTGAACCACTTCTCGGTGACCGAGGGCAGCCCGGAATAGAGATCGTCGACACGGAGCCGGTAATCCACCGGCCAGTTCGTCTGATGTGTTTCCAATCCACCCAAAGAGTATTGGGTCTGAATCGTGGCATTGGCCGGCGCGGCGATCAGCGGGTTATCGAATCGACAGGAAATACTCGATTCATTGGCCACCGCCAGGGAAAGAGACAGGCACTTCGCGTCCGCATCTTGCCCGTCCTTCCGTCCCAGTCTGACGTCGATCGCGCCTGCCTCGAGCGATCCGAAACGCAGCTTCAGGAGAAGTTCGGTGTTCGCGCCGTAGTTCATCTGACTGTGAAGCTCGACGCGCTGCCCCGCGGCTGAGACCAGCCCAGTGTGGCCATGCATTGCGCCGAATACCTCGACATCTGGTGCGTGGTCGAGCGTCCAGACCTCGGCGTTAGGCCCAACGATCGCAGACAGGTCCGCCTCCTGCCCGGCCGCTTCTCCCGCCCCCACAATGGCCAGCCCCTGCACAACGATCACCCACAAGCCGATCCGCTGTATCACGTGATGTCCCATTATTGATTCCTTAAACATGTAGCGTGCCGCGGCTGAATCGGGAATCCGAGCAAGAACGGTTGCATCGGATTATTGACTTCCAACATAACGGCCCCACCGCAGAATCCAAGTTGATCCACTTCGCCTCGGTATGACGCCGGGACCTCACGTCGATTTGAGGACAGGTCGGGAATCACCATGGGCGATCGAGACAGACATTGCCACGATTCACACGTTGTACGTGCGATCCATGTTGTCGCCAGTTCACGGCCCCACTCATGTGCGCTCGTCAGCGACGGGACTCGATCGGTCGGCGGGGCCTCGTACATGCGAGGAAGGAGTATGATAGAGCGGTTATCGTCCCGCCAGGCCCGTTCACCGACTGTCCCAAGGGCATCGCCGTGCGGTTGACGGGCGGAGGAACGAACTTCGACCAGCGCCGGGGTGTGACCCCGCTTAGGAGTTGACCATGGTGATGACGGAGATGGAAACGATTCGGCCGCACGAGGATAGCACGTCGCTGCTGTCGGATGCCGAGGCGCTACGGGCGCGGGCAGAGGCCGACGGATACTTCTATTTCCGTGGACTGCTGCCGCGGGATGAGGTGCTGGCGGTGCGTCAGCAGATCACGGCGACGTGGCAACGTCACGGATTTCTGAAAGATGACGCGCCGGCAGAAGAGGGCATCGTCCGGGACGGACTGTTTCACTATGAGAACGACGAGAACCCGCAGTGGGTGGCGTATTACCGCGACGTGTTGAAGCTGCGCGACTTCCACGCGCTGGCGTTGCATCGGAATATCATTTCGATGTTGGAAACGCTGTTCGATGAGCCGGTCCTCCCGCACAGCCGGAATATCGTGATGTCGATCTTCCCGGGAGACTTGCGGATCACGACGCCGGTACATCAGGATTTCGCATACATCGGCGGGACCGAGGACACGTGGTCGGCGTGGATTCCCTGCGGCGATTGCCCTCTCGATCTGGGTGGACTGGCGATGCTGCCCGGCTCGCACAAACAGGGCATCCACCCCAAGGGGCATTTCAGCTCGTTCGACACGGGCCTGGCGGTGCCCGCGGACAGCGTGTGGGCGGCAAGCGATCTGGCATGTGGTGACGTGCTGATGTTCAAGAGCATGACGATGCATCAAGGCATTGAGAACGTGACGGGCAATCGGATCAGGTTGTCCATGGATTTTCGGTATCAGCCGCGCAGCCATGTCGTGCGACGTGATTCGATGCAGCCGCATCAGCAGTGGTGCACGTGGGAAGATGTTTACCAGGATTGGGCGGCGGACGATCCGCTGAAATACTACTGGTCGGACTGGGACCTGGAATATGTGGACAAGCAGCAGTGAGTCGGGCCCTGCGTGGGGGCGCGGGGAAGGCGCGCTGTGGACGATAGTTGTGGTGGCCCTGCAGACGTAGAACCGTCACGGGCGGCTCGGCCTCTGATCCCGACGCCCCGAAATCCATTTGTTGCCTCTTTAACTATATTTAGATATACTTATCTAGACGTGTGTCGGCGCAGCGCCGGGCGTCCGGGCATTGTTCGATGCCCGGCGGACCCCGCGCCGAGTACACACGTTGCCACGAGGTCGACATGAGTTGCGGCGGATTATCGTCTTCGGCTGGAAAACCGGGTGCGCCCGAATCGTCCGATCGGCGGGATTTCCTGATACATCTGGGGCAGTTCGCGGCAGCGGGCGCTGTGGTCGGGTGCCCGCAACTGGCGCTTGGCGCAGATGGCGGTGACGGTGCCCACGGTGGCACCCCATCCGACTCGATGGGCGTGCTTGTCGACCTGTCTGCGTGTGTGGGATGTCGGCTCTGCGAGTACGCGTGCAAGAAGGCCAACGGCATCGACCCGGGGACTGTGGAATCCTATGACGATCAGTCGGTCTTCGAGCACAAGCGGCGACCGGCGCCCGATGCGTTCACGGTCGTCAACGCCTGGGATGATGTCAGCGATGGTCATCCCCCCGTCTACGCCAAGCTCAACTGTATGCACTGTAATCAACCGGCTTGCGTCTCGGCGTGCATCGTCGGGGCACTGCGCAAGCAAGACAACGGGGCCGTCACCTACGACGCGTGGAAGTGCATCGGCTGCAGGTATTGCATGGTGGCCTGCCCATTCCAGTTGCCGGCGTACAGTTACGATGACGCGTTGACGCCACAGATCATGAAGTGTCAGTTCTGCTTTGCCCGGGCGGATGATGTCGAGCAGCCAGCTTGTGTCGAGGCGTGTCCTCGGCAGGTATTGACCTACGGGCGCCGCGACGATCTGCTGCAGATAGCCCACGATCGCATCGGCGAGCACCCCGACCGCTACGTCGATCACGTCTACGGCGAACATGAGATCGGCGGCACATGCTGGTTGTACCTGTCGCCCGTGCCGTTCGAGCAGGTCGGGTTTCTGACGCTCGACGACAAAGCGCCGCCGGTGCTGACCGAAACCATCCAGCACAGCGTCTTCAAGTACGGCCTCCCGCCGCTGGCGGTCTACGGTGCCCTCGGGGCCGCGATGTTCCTGACGCGCCCGCGTCCAACAAGCAATGGCGGCGCCGCCGCGTTGTCTCACGACACGTTCAGCGCAGATGATCGCGCCGGTCCGAATCACTCCGGTCCCGGGCAGCCGATGCTGGCTCTCGCTTCCGGTGGCGCCATGGCGTTGCCCGCGCCCGCGATCACGGTCG
>CAYTDF010000352.1:3737-5784 GCA_964436365.1 uncultured bacterium
CGCACCACGTCAGACGCCTCACGAGATAGACGATCACGCACCCGCCCCCGTTCGCCGCAAGTTCCTCACCCCCGGCGTGCTCGTGTTGCTGGGTCTGGCCCTGACCGGGCTTCGCCGCGTATCGATTCATCTTCGGCCTCGGCGCCAGCACAAACCTGGATCAGCAACACCCGTGGGGCATCTGGATCGCGATCGACGTGGCCAGCGGCGTAGCGCTCGCCGCGGGCGGGTTCACTACCGCAGCGCTGGCACACGTGTTCCACCGGCACCACTACCACGCCATCGCCCGCCCCGCGCTACTCACCGCGATGCTCGGCTACACGTTCGTTTCACTGGGCCTGCAGGCCGACCTCGGACGCTACTACAACGTCTGGCACCCGATGATCATGTGGCAGGGCAACTCGGTGCTGTTTGAGGTGGGCCTGTGCGTGATGGCCTACCTGACGGTGCTGTATCTGGATTTCACCCCGGTGGCGTGCGAGCGGTTCCTTTCCGAACCCAAACGGTTCCCGCGCATCAGCCGCATCGCCGCCTTCGTGCACGGCAAGCTTGAACGCGTCATGTTCTTGCTCGTGATCGCCGGATGCGTGCTGTCGTGCCTGCACCAGTCATCGCTGGGAAACCTGATGGTGATCGCGCCCAACAAGCTGCATCCGTTGTGGTGGAGTCCGATGCTGGCGCTGTTGTTCCTGCTGTCGGCGATCGCCGTGGGCTTCCCGATGGTCATCTGGGAGTCGCTGTTTGCCTCGTGGTCGCTGAAGCTGAAGCCTGAAATGAGCATACTGGGTCCATTGGCGCGATACGTGCCGGTGCTGCTGGGGATCTACCTGATCGTGAAGCTCGGCGACATGGCCTGGCGCGGCACGTACGTCTACCTCGCCGAGATGTCGCCGCAGAGCGTGTGCTGGCTGATCGAGATCTTCGTGGGCGTGATCATCCCGATCGCGATGATGCTGTCGCGCCGCGTCCGCCGATCGCCGCGCCTGATCTTTGCCGCCGCGACCATGATCGTGCTGGGTGTCGTGTTCAATCGCGTCAACGTGTTCCTCGTCGGTTACAGCCCGCCGTTCACGGAAGGCTCATACGTTCCCGCCATCGCCGAAATCGCCGTGACAATCGGCCTGATCGCGACGTTGATGCTCTGCTACCGGGCGCTGGCGACGATCTTCCCCGTCATCAGCGGGCATCGGGCCGGGGAACCGCATGAATGAACCCCGGTCCCATCGCTCGGCTTTCCGCATTATCGCCGCCGCGGTGCTTGCAGTCGTCACCATGGTACTCGTGACCGCCCGGGCGCAGGAAGATGAACCGGTGGACATGGGGCCGGACGTCGTGATCCTGCGCGAACTGCAGGATATCTACGAGCCGGTGCCGTTCGATCACAAGTCGCACGCTCAGATGGCGCAGATGTGGTACGGATGTGTGACGTGTCACCATCGCCCGCCGCACCCGACCGAAACCGACCCGAACGATGATGCGACGGCGCCGCAACCCCGCACACACACGCAGGAGGAATCCGAGCAGATTCCTGCGTGTAAGTCGTGTCATCCGGTGTCAGCCGAGGAGTCCGATATCCGCATGCCGAGCCTGAAGGGCGCGTATCATCGCCAATGCCTCAACTGCCATAAGGAATGGTCGGACGCCAACAACTGCGTCGTGTGCCACAAGCCAATCGAGGGTCGCGATCCGTCTTCGGCTGAGCCCACGCCCGGCGACGTCATCGCCCGAATGCACCCACCGCTTGACCCGCCGAACGTGAAGGTCTACCGGACCCGGTTCACCCCCGCCGACGGCAGCAACGTGATGTTCCGACACGACGAGCACGTCGCGCGGTTCGGCCTGACGTGCGTGGACTGCCATCACGGCGACACTTGCGCCAATTGCCACCAACCCGCCGCAACGCCCGGACGACACAAGGTGCTGCGGCCCGCCCGATCATGGCGGCAGTCCCATGGCCCGTGCATGAGCTGCCACCAAGGCCAGTCGTGCCGACACTGCCATTACCAGGACGATGAAGACCCGCCGCCGTCGTTCGATCATCAAACGA
>CAYTDF010000353.1:0-5774 GCA_964436365.1 uncultured bacterium
ATTGGACGAGCGGGCGAATCGGCTCGCACACTATTTGCGTAGGCAAGGCGTCGGCCCGGATGTTCCAGTAGGCATCTGCATCGAACGATCGCTGGAAATGGTCGTCGGTCTATTGGGAATCTTGAAGGCAGGTGGCGCCTACGTACCGTTTGACCCTCATTATCCTCCCGAGCGGCTGGCCTTCATGCTTGAGGATTCAAATGTTTCCGTGTTGCTGACGCAAGAAGCGCTCTCCTCGTCACTGCCGCAGACCTTGGCTCGAGTTGTGCGTTTGGACGCTGATTGGGAGTCGATCGCCGGGGAACCATGCGACGCTCCGGCCGTTCCGATGCGCCCCGACCACCTCGCCTATGTGATCTATACATCCGGTTCCACGGGAAACCCCAAAGGGGCGATGAATACCCACCGTGGGATATGCAATCGCTTGCTGTGGATGCAGGAAGCCTACCGGTTGGATGCGGACGACCGCGTGCTTCAGAAGACACCTTTCAGTTTCGACGTTTCCGTTTGGGAATTCTTCTGGCCGCTGCTTACCGGGGCCCGCCTCGTTGTTGCCGAACCGGGCGGCCATCAAGACAACGCTTACTTGGTGTCCCTAATCCAGGAAGCGGGAATTACCACGCTGCATTTCGTGCCCTCGATGCTTCAGCATTTCTTGAGGGAACCGAATGTCGAGGCGTGCGGGTCTCTGAAACGGGTGATCTGCAGCGGTGAAGCCCTCTCTCGAGAACTGGAAGACCGGTTCTTTACGCGGTTGCCGTGCGAATTGCACAACTTGTATGGCCCCACCGAGGCGGCTGTCGATGTGACGGCCTGGAAGTGCGAGCGCGACAGTATCCGGCGCACAGTGCCGATTGGCCGGCCGATCGCCAATACAGAAATCTATATCCTCGATTGCGCTCTCCAACCCGTTCCGGTGGGTGTGGCGGGAGAGCTGCACATCGGTGGCGTCGGTCTGGCCCGTGGATACTGGAACCGACCCGAACTCACGGCAGAGAAATTCATCCCACATCCATTCAGCGACACCCCGGGGGCGCGTCTATACAAAACAGGTGATCTTGCCCGCTTCTTGCCAGGCGGCAACATCGAGTATCTGGGCCGATTGGATAATCAAGTCAAGATTCGCGGTTTTCGGATCGAGATTGAAGAAATCGAAGCGTTGTTGCTTACACACGAGGCCGTTCACGACGCGGTGGTGGCGGTGCGGCCGGGGGCGCAAGACGATCGGATTCTCATCGCTTATATCGTCCCCAAGCCCGCCGTCGAGCTTCGCGTGGGCGAACTCCGCCGTTTCCTGCAAGCGTGGCTGCCTGACTACATGATCCCCTCGGTTTTCGTTGAGCTGGAGACGATCCCTCTCTCACCCAACGGTAAAGCCGACCGTAGCGCGCTGCCGGAACCTCAGGCCAGCCGCCCCGATCTGGAAACCGCTTTTACGATGCCCCGCTCAGAGGTGGAGCGGACCATCGCCTCGATCTGGAAAGACGTGCTGCACGTCGAGAGAGTCGGTATCCATGACAACTTTTTCGAACTCGGCGGACATTCGCTTCGATTGGCGCAGGTGCTGGACAAGTTGCGCGACATTTATGACCGTGATTTGACGATGGTCGAGATGTTTCAATATCCGACCGTTCAATCGCTCGCGCAACACTTGAGTCAGGCAAAGGGCGAAAGCGCCGCTGTGTTTCGCACAAAGAGAAGTCGTGTGTCGTGCGAGTGCACGGACGTCGCCATCGTTGGCATGGCTTGCCGCTTTCCCGGTGCGAATGACGTCGGCGAATTCTGGGACAACCTGCGGAATGGCGTCGAGTCGGTTCGATTCTTTACCGACGAAGAGTTATTGGAAGCCGGTGGCGATCCCACAACGATACAGCAAAGCAACTACGTAAAAGCCAAATCCATTTTGGCTGACATCGAGGGATTCGATGCGTCCTTTTTTGGCTACACACCGCGTGAAGCCGAGATTATGGATGTGCAACAGCGGATATTCCTTGAGTGTGCGTGGGAGGCGATTGAGGATGCGGGAACCGACCCGGAGCGGTTTGACGAACCGTTCGGCGTGTACGCCGGGGTGGGTATGAATACGTATTTGCTACACCACCTCCTGCCCAACCCTGAAATCCTGCGATCTATGGGCGATTACCAGTTGATGATCGCTAACGACAAAGATTACCTGCCGACGCGCGTCTCCTACAAATTCAACCTGAAGGGCCCGAGCGTCAATGTCCAAACGGCCTGTTCGACGTCTCTCGTGGCGGTTCATCTTGCCTGCCAGGGCCTGATTCATGGCGAATGCGCGATGGCTCTGGCCGGTGGCGCGGCGATACATTTGCCTTGGAAGACGGGGTATCTGCATCAGGAGGGTATGATTCTCTCTCCTGACGGACACTGCCGGGCGTTCGATGCCGACGCGCGCGGTACCGTGGGTGGCGACGGTGCGGGCGTCGTGGTTTTGAAACGGCTGGACGATGCGTTGCACGACGGAGACAGCATCTACGCTGTGATTAAGGGATCGGCGATCAACAATGACGGTTCGCTGAAGGCGGGCTTCACCGCACCCAGCGTTGACGGTCAACGCTCCGCCATCGCGGCGGCGATGGACGTGGCAGGCGTGGAGCCCGAATCCATCGGTTACATCGAAACGCACGGAACGGGCACGATTCTGGGAGATCCGATTGAAATCAGTGCGCTGAACCAAGCGTATGGTGCGGACACGAGACCGCCGAATTCCTGCGCGTTGGGAGCCGTGAAGACCAACTTCGGGCATTTGGACGCTGCGGCAGGTGTGGCCGGATTGATGAAGGCCGCGCTTGTATTGAAACACAAATCGATTCCTCCGAGTTTGAACTTCAATAGCCCCAATCCTCAAATCGACTTTGCGAACGGTCCATTCTATGTGAATACCGAGCTCCGCGACTGGCCGGTTGGCGATGGTGTTCGACGTGCCGGGGTGAGTTCGTTCGGTATCGGCGGCACAAACGCACACGCAATTCTGGAAGAGGCTCCGGAATTGGAATCGACCTCTGCCGGCCGGCCATGGCAGCTTCTCGTTCTCTCAGCGAAAACGCCGGATGCATTAGAATCCGCCACCGGCCGTCTTGCCGCACATTGCCAGGCTCGCCTGGACCTGAATCTGGCGGATGCAGCGTACACCTTGGCGCACGGCCGTCGGCCGTGCGAATGGCGCCGCGCCATTGTCTGCCGCGATCTAGATGACGCGAAACAGTCCCTGGAGAAGAGTCGTGGTGCAAACATACAGACCGCCACGCGAGAGGCTGTGGAACGCCCGGTGACTTTCATGTTCTCCGGGCAAGGCACTCAGTACGTCAACATGGGGCTTGAACTGTACCGTACCGAGCCGGTGTACCGCGAGAATGTGGACCGCTGTGCGGAGTTGCTAGAGCCCGCGCTTGGCTTGGATATTCGGGATGTCATCTATCCGCAGGATCCCAGCGCCACGAAGACAGCCGAACGTCTCGCTGAGACCGCGTACGCTCAGCCCGCAATCTTCACGACGGAGTACGCGTTCGCACAGTTGTGGATGTCATGGGGCGTTCAACCACAATCGGCTATTGGCCACAGTATCGGCGAATACACCGCAGCGTGTCTGGCGGGCGTGTTCACTCTGGAGGACGTACTGGGCCTAATTGCGGAGCGGGGCAAACTGATGCAACAGATGCCCGCTGGATCCATGCTGGCGGTTCCAATCGCCGAATCGGATATTCGTGCGCACATCAATGGCGAGCTATCTCTTGCAGCCGTGAATGGTGGCAGCCTCTGCGTTCTTTCCGGCAATGCACCGGCGATTCAGAGATTCCATGATCGCATGGTTGCAGAAGGAGTGGAATGCCGCGTTCTGCACACATCTCACGCCTTCCATTCTGAAATGATGGATCCGGTTGTGGATGCGTTTACACAACACGTGACTCGTGTTGAGCGGAACGCGCCGACGATGCCGTTCGTATCGAATGTAACCGGTGATTGGATCACGCCGGAAGAAGCCGTCGATCCGGTTTACTGGAGCCGCCACCTGCGCCAGACCGTGCGGTTTGCGGATGGCTTGGCGACGCTCATGCGCGAGCCGGATCGCGTATTCCTAGAAGTCGGGCCAGGACGCGCATTGCAATCCTTGGCGCAGGTTCATACGGACCGCAAGGATTCGCACGTCATCTGCGCTTCAGCGCGTCATCCGCTGGAAGAAAAGTCGGATGTGGAGTTTCTTCTCGCGTCGGCAGGATCGCTCTGGACTTCTGGCGTACAGCTGGATTGGAATGGCTTCTATGAAGGCCAGCAGCGGCGAAAACTACACCTGCCAACGTATCCATTCGAGCACAAACGATATTGGGTCGATCCGCCGAAACTCGGTTTGCAGTCATACAGCGGAACTGGAAGAGAGCGGACAGAGCGGCAAGAAGATATCGCGGACTGGTTTTGGATACCTTCCTGGAAGCGTTCCCCGATACCGCATAGTGAGCGGTCCGGGAACGGTCAACAGTGGCTACTTTTCACCGACGGTCGCGATGGGGCATTGGGAGCGAAGTTAGCGCAACAGATTCGTGAGCGAGGAGACGAGGTTGCGTGCGTTGGCCGAGGGGACGCCTTCTCCTGTAACGAAGATCTCGATTTTGTTTTGGACCTCCGTTCACGGAGTGATTACGACCGCCTCTTGCGGACGCTTGCGGAACAGAACCGGTTTCCATCCAGAATCGTACACGCCTGGCTTCTTGCAGACCCCCATTCCAACTGCGACATGCAAGAACTTGGCTTTTACAGCTTGTTGTACCTAGCACAGGCATTAGGAGAGTCCGCCAGCGAAGATCGTGTGAGCATCTGTGCGCTCTCCAATCAGATGCAGCAAGTGGCCGGCGAGCGCGGTCTGGATCCGCTAAAGGCGTTGGTGATTGGGCCGGTGGGGGTGATTCCACGCGAACATCCAACGCTTCAATGCCGCAGCGTCGACATCGACTGTCCGTTGCACGACGCGCAGCAACTGGATCGCCTTGCTTCGAGGTTGATCGAGGATTGCAGTGCCCAGGTTGAGGACCAGGTCCTGGCTTACCGCGACGGTCACCGCTGGGTGCAAGAATATGTGCCTGCCAAACTCACGCCGCCTGCGAAGACATCCATCAAAGAGGGCGGCGTTTATCTGATTACGGGTGGACTGGGCGGTTTAGGATTGGTCTTTGCAGAACATCTTGCAAAGACTGCGCAGGCCAAACTCGTGCTTACGGGGCGGACCGATCTGCCTAGCAAAGACGATTGGGACCGATGGATGGCCATGCACGACGCATCCGACGCCACTTGCCAGAAGATCGAGAGCCTCCGCGAACTTGAGGCCGCCGGTGCGGAAGTGCTGGTGATGCGTGCCGACGTGACCGACCCGGTGCGGATGCGTGAGGTCCGTGCGGAGACAGAGCGGCGTTTCGGCCCGATCCAGGGCGTTATCCACGCGGCGGGGTCTGCCTCCGGCGGCATGATGCAGCGCAAGAGCCGGGAAGACGCGGAAGCGATACTCGCTCCCAAGGTTGCCGGCACTGAGGTGCTGGGCGATCTATTCAACGATACGCACTTGGATTTCCTGGCGCTCTTCTCTTCTGTGACATCGGCGCTCGGTGAGTTCGGTCAAGTGGACTACGCCGCGGCCAATGCTTATCTGGATGCGTACTCCACGCAATACCCGAACGCGGTCTGTATCAACTGGGATACTTGGCGTGACGTGGGTATGGCGGCCAGGGGCGACGTTCCCGAGGAACTTCGGGAACTGCATGCAGCGC
>CAYTDF010000354.1:0-1429 GCA_964436365.1 uncultured bacterium
CTCGCGCTAAAGATCAGGCAACTCGTCAATGCAATAACAAAGCCTCGTTTCACGAGTACAACTCCCTTACTTTTTCGATGTAAAGAAACGACCACGTGTAGAACAGTGTAGACGCTTTCTTGCAAACAGATAATTCCAGCGCAAGACCACCGGTTTCCTGAACGGAGTTCCCCGCCTAAACTCCTGGTGTCGACTGAATAGGACGGAGAACGGTGATAGGCATGAGCGTGACAAAGTCTAGACATTTGTGTTCGGGTGTATTCTTGTTTGTGGGGTTGGCGCTCTGTAGCGAAGCGTGGACGGCTGAATGGAAATGCGAGACCCTCCCCCCGGAGCGAGAAACGATTATCGAACCGGAATCGGGAGCGGAGATCACCTTCCTGACCGACTCGCCCGCGTACGACCAGAACCTGTATTTCCACCAGCGGTCGTGGCTGCCGGATGGATCGCTGATCCTCTTCCATTCGGACCGGACAGGGAGACGCGAGCTCTTCGGATACCTGGAAAAGACAGGCGAACTGATTCGTCTGCAGCGGCCCGACGACAGCACACTCAGACGCTGCTCGACCGCGAGCCGTCACAATAACATCGTCTATGTGATGCGCGATCTGACGGTCTACGCGTGGGCAATCGGCATCGAACATGGGAACGCCCAGGATGGCGATCCAAGCCGAGTTACGGTGACCGAACGACCTGTCGGCGAACTTCCGAAGGGCGCGGTGACACCCGCCAACATGACCGAAAATAGCGACGGTACCGCTCTGTCAATCGGCTATTGGATGGAAGACGCTCAGCAGTCGCGGGTCATCCTCATGAATACCCAGACCGGCGAGTGCGACGAGATCGCCGCCATCGACGACAAGATCGTTCACGTGCAATCGAGCTGGTGCACGCCGGACCTGGTCTATTACGCGCGCCTCGAACGGCATAGCGACACAAGTTCGGCCGCCTCCCCGACCGAACGGAATACGGCGCACATGTGGCTTGTGGATTCGAGCGGCCGGGAACCTCGGGAAATCTACAAACCGCTGCCGGGTGAGTTTGTGACTCACACGTGTTGGTGGGTCGACGACCGGATCACATTCTGTACCGGGATGCGGTTCGAAGGCGGCGCGGAGGAGTCGCACGTCAAGGTAATCGACATTCATACCGGCGTGACCCGGATCGTCGGGGCGGGTTCGTGGTGGCCCGGCGGGACTGGCCCGGAAGTTTCGCGGCAGAACTGGTGGCATCAATCCGGCTCACCGGACGGCCGTTGGATTGCCGCCGACAACTGGCACGGCGACATCGCTATCTTTAGCGGGCACACGGCGCGCACACGCATCCTGGCCAGAGATCACCGAACCTACGGTGAAGGTGAGCATCCACACGTGGGGTGGGACCCCAGCGGTACGAAAGTGATCTTCGCGTCAAACCGGCGGGGCAATGT
>CAYTDF010000354.1:1439-5757 GCA_964436365.1 uncultured bacterium
GAGCGAAGCTGGTAGGTTACTGAGCGTGCTTCCGTTTTTCGTCCGCGAGGCGCTTGACGCGAAAGTTGCGGATCTCGGCGATGACCCGTGTACCGATGGTGCGGAATCCGAACTTTCCGGCCATGGGGATCGGTCCCGGGAGTTCCATCGGATCGGTGAACGCCGGGCCGGGTTTGCCATTGACGAAGATCGCACATCGCGGGCCGTCTTTTTCGATCCGAATGGCGTAGGTCTTACCGATAGCCTTGCATAAATCCTTGCCCTGCCCCATGAGATGCAGCCCCGGATTGCGCCGCCAATTGCTGACGCCGGTATGTTCGCCCTTGTCGTTGTAGCGGCTGACAGAGACATGATACGACTGCAAGGGTCCGTCTTTATCGATGTAATCCTTAAACTGGCCCTTGCGAGTCGGCAGGTCCTTAATCATGTCTTCACCCTTGCGGCCTTGCATGGCGAGAAACGCGATCGCGAGGCCGTCGCTCTCTTTCACGACCAGATCGTATTCCACCGCGATTCCATCGGGGAAATCCTTCCGGCAGAAAGCCATGCAGCCCACCCCCCCTTGGCGACTGCCGACACACTCGATACGGAGCACGCCCGGCTCGACGATCGCGAGCTTGCCGACGCCTTCTTTGTGCCAGTTCTTTAGTTTGACGAACGGGTCGGAGAACAAGACCTCTTCCGCCTGCACGGTGCAAAGAGAGAAGAGAAGAGCGAACGAGAACATCCATCGAAACACGATCAAACTCCTTGGCTGGACGAGGGCGTCACGGGCAAACGCTCACTGTGCAGATGCACAGCGCTAGAGATAATGCTTGGGGTCGATCTGCAGGGCGGCGAGTTTCGCGTGAAGGTTCTTGCGGTGCATACCCATCACTTCGGCGGCGCGCTTGATGTTGCCCGCCGTGTGCTTGAGATTTTGCGTGAAGTAGTAATGCTCGAACTCCTCCACAATCCTCCGTTTGGCGTCGCGATAGGGAACGGTGAGCAACGGCTCGTACGGATGCCGTCCAGGCAACGCGATGGGCGAAGCCGTCGAGAGCGCCAAGCCGGGCATGAGATGATCGAGGTTGGAGGTGCCCAAAACCACCGCGCGTTCGATCAAGTTGCGCAACTCGCGAACATTCCCCGGCCAATCGTACCGGGACAGACGCCCAAAATCCTCCGCCGTAAAGCGAATACGGTCGGATAGATCCCGCGCCTTGAGGAAAGAATCCACCAGCAAAGGAACATCCTCGCGATGCTCGCGAAGGGCGGGCACAACAATCGGAACGACATTCAGGCGATAATAGAGTTCGGACCGTAAACTCCCTTTCCGGACATTGGCTTCGAGGTCTTGGGCGGAAGAAGCGATTACCCGCACGTCGATCGTCTTCGCCCGCGTGGCCCCCACCGGTTGAGCGGTCTTGTCCTCCAGGAATGCGAGGAGTTTCCCCTGGAGCCGCAGGGGTAGATCCCCGATCTCATCGAGAAGTATCGTCCCACCTTCGGCGAGTTCGAGTTTCCCCGCCGAAGCGGCCATAGAAGCACTCCCACCCGCGCCACGCACCCGCCCGAAAAGCTCCTGTTCGAGCAGATCGCCGGGAAGTGCGGTGCATGAGACGGTGACGAACGGCATCTCGCGGCGAGCGCTGTCGCGATGAATGGTCCGCGCGACAATCTCCTTGCCGGTGCCGCTTTCACCACGGATCAAGACGGGACCGTCACCGGTCGCGACCCGTGCGATCAGATCGAAAATCTCCAACATGCGCGGGCTCTTGCCGAGCAACGCGCCATACCCTTGCCGGTCGGAGAGTTCCTCCCGCAAGTATCGATTCTCCATCGCCAAATGCTGCGTACGCAACGCCTTATTGACGGAGAGCTTGAGTTCATCCAAGTCGCACGGTTTGAGCAGGTAGTCCTGTGCGCCTGCCTTGAGCGCTTCAACGGCGTTTTCGATGCTGCCATAGGCGGTCAGAATCACCACCGGCAGATTGAGACTTGTGTTGCGAGCGGCCTCGAGCACCTGAGTTCCATCGCCGCCGGGCATACGCAGGTCGGTGATCACCAACGACAAAGTGGTGCTACGAATGTACTCGATCGCGGTCTTCGCGTTGCTGGCCTCGAGGGTATCGTGTCCCTCGTCAGACAGGGCCAGGGCAATGACCTTGCGCATCCGTTTTTCGTCGTCAACGATAAGAATCGATGCCATGAACGGTTCCTATGGCGTAGTCTGCCCGTCGTTGGGTTGCGCGGTTTCGGTAATGTCGATGTCGGTTTCGGTTGGCGCCTTGGCGTTCTGCTCCGCGGCCTGCCGCTGCAACTCGGCGGCCCGCACCCGCAACTCCTCCTGCCAAACCGGGCTCCATCCCTCGAGCGTGTGCATCTCCTGTCGACGGTACGCTTCGTTCTCCCCCAGGGAGCACGCGGGATAGGGAATCGTCCCGTCCGGATTCATGACGAGATTGACTTGGAAATCGCCAACGTCGGGGCAATCCGGTTCCGCTCCGATACGGATGCTGTACGTCGCCCGGTTCTGCCTCTCCATGAGGTAATCGTTGAGTTCAAACATGGAGCATATATGCCCGCCGGGCTTGGCCTGACTCTTCACCGCCAGGTCGTGCAGACATTCGGCGATCAGCTGGAGCCGGTGCGTACACTCGTTCCCCCGCAGATCGCTCAGGGCCCGGAAGAAGCCTGGCAAAGCGAAGCCCACAACCAGCAGAAACGAGACCGCGACAACCGCGATCTCAAACTTCGAAAGGAAGTACCAGGATTTGTTGTCTTTCGTTTTCATCATCTTCCACACAGAACGCCCGCACACCGAGTCGCCAACGAGCGACAGTGGAGCGTCTCCCAAAAGTTGTCTTCGATGCGCCAATCTTTTGACGCCCAGCGCCGCTAAGGCATTCGTTCGAGTTTGCTTCTCGCGAGGTCCACGATTAATCCTTCTTCACCGTCAAGAACGGTGTTCTCCAAAAAACGCCGCCGCACATCGGGCTCGTCTCCCACACCCCATTGCCCAAGCCACCAGCGCGCACGCTGGGCCGTGGTCTTCAGCTTCGCGTCGGGAATCAAGCGTTCCCATTCACCGCTCGCGTCCCCAGCATCCCCCTCCAGCCACGCCAAGCGCGCCAACCGCACCCTGGCCCAGTCCCCCACCGGCGTCCCCCGTTCGGAGATAGCCAGGTCGCGGAGCGGTTTCTCGGCGTCGCGGTACCGTCTCTGCGCTTCCAAAAACAATCCTTGCGATACGTAGGTCGCGGAGACCGGCTTGAGATCGCCGAGAAGATGGAAAAGTTCGACGGCGTCGTTGGTCTCCACGGCTTGCGGATGCTCGGCGATAAATGTTTCCAGTTTGTTCAGACAGTCGTGCGGTTCGCCTTGCCAGAGAACGATGAGCGCATCGAGGTAATCGAGCGAAGGCGCGTCATCCCAGACTCGCCAGGCCTCAATCGTAGCCTTGGCAGCCTCGAGATTCGCGGTCCGCGTTTGGATGTCCGCGGTACTGACAACGAAATCCCGCGCCTCGGGAACACCCCAAACCGGAATCATGGCGGCGACATCGTCGACACTGACGTTCGAGACCACCGCCAGGGCCCGATCCAGCTCTCCCGCCGCCACCAGGCCGCGAAGCCAGAGTTTGGCGATCCTGCGTGTCGGCGCGGGCATGCGCGCAACCTGCAGAGGTTGCGTCGCGCTGTAGGGGATGAAAGCTTGCAGGTTCTCGACCACGCGCCGGCCGTCGGGCTTGCGCTCCAGGCCGCTCTCCGCGATCAACCAGGCCAGCTCCTGTTTGACTTCGGGGGTCCAAGACTGCGCCGTGCCGAGCTCGGCGAGACACGCATCCACACGGTCGGGCCGATCGAGTACGAGAAGCCGCCCGGCGCACAGCGCCAAGTGTCTTCCCGACGCGTCCGCCAAGATACCGCCTCGGAGTGCGTTCCATTCGGGTTCGCCGGTCGCCAAATCCACGGCGAGCAAGAGCTGCCAATCGGCAATCGGCCGCTTCTGCATCCGCTCGGCAAGCTTGAGCACGTAGTCCCGTCCCAACTCCGGGGTGTCCAAGCGGTCGGCAACGTGGGAGGCCAGCCAATCTCCGGTCACCCAGCGCTGTTTCAAAAGCTGGTCATAGAGAGAGAGCGCCGCCACGAAGTCGCCGCCGGTCAGTTGAGCGTCGGCCAGCGCGAGCGTGGTTTCGTATGTGGGTGTCGTCAAATGCCCACGTTTATAGAAATCGAGGGCCTTCTCTTGGAGTCCAAACTCCTCCATGGCGCGGCCCGCTTCTGTCCATCGGTGGATCAGAGCCGGATTCGCGCCCGCGTAGGCTTCCCAAAGA
>CAYTDF010000355.1:0-5742 GCA_964436365.1 uncultured bacterium
TTAGATGATAGTTGCACCTTCATTACAGTACTCCAGCCGCCGAAAAAGATCAACTCGTTTTTTACCCCAGCGGACAAAACCTTCGCGAGACTCCTAGGAGCGGGGCTCGATCACGTAGACCCGAACGCCCGCGCCCTCGATCTCATCCTCAAATCCCATCCGAGCGCCCGTAGCGGACGAAGTTCGGTCCGAATACTCCACCGGTTGGAGTGTCTTCCCGCTCCGCCATTCGACAATCGAAGCCGGGGCCAGATCCCGAAACACGAACCGCGCCTTCGTGGGGAACCAATCGCCATTGGTGGCGAAGAGATAGAGCTTGCCCCCACTCCATTTCGCACGCGCGTTGAGAGCGTCGGTGCAGGGCGACAATGTGAAACGCAGCAAAGCGTCTTCCTCGACGAGGATGTCGTGCAAGCGAGAGAACTCGGCCAGAACGTTCTTGAAGACCTCGACCATCGGAGGATGCCTGCTCAAGACCGCGGTCGACCAGAAGACGATCCCCCGCCCACCCTGCACCACTGTGCTGTAACAGGCGTAGCGGAACTCTCGCTCGTTCGGGGAATAGGTCTCGGGATCGAACGGCTTATTGCTAAACGCACGCCAGTCAAATCCTTGCGGAACCGACCAGACCGGTATCTTTCCCCCCGCCGCGATGCGGGCGCGTTTCATGCCGTAATCGAATCGGGTCATCGGTCCGCGCTCCAAGGGGTAATAGTCCATCATCAGAATATCGACGGTGGAGATGTACGGAGGCGTGAAGCGCTCGTAATCCCGGTTGTGCCCGTAGATCACCGTGGCCTGCGGTCGATAGGGATCGTGAGAACGTATGAATTCGTACATCTCGGTCATCGACTGGACAGAGATGTTGTTCACTTCGGGCTCGTCGACATTGTAATAGAACATCGCGGCTTCACAGTCGAGCGCTTGCAATCGTTCGGCTTCGTCATCGTGCCCCGCCCGCAAGAACTCCTCAATCGAGAACGGATGGACGCCGAGGCCGATACCCGCCGAGCGAGCTTCACGACTTCTCGCCTCGATCTCGATAGAACTCCCCCCGATATGCGAAATCGAAGCGTTCGCGCCCGATTCTCCCATCGGCGCAAAACCGACCGTGTCCAGGTAGTAGCCGCCTAACGCGAAACGCGGCTGGCCATCGACCTCCAATACATTCCCACGGTGGCATAGGAATTTGACTTCACGCAGATGAGGCGGACGCTTGGTGAGGGAGAGCGGAATGCGTTTTGGAGCGCCATCCGGCGCACGAACGTTCACGGAAACGGTATGGGTTCCAACCGGGAACGATTCAAGTTCGACATCGAGATAACCAACGTTAAGTCGCTTACCGCGGATGAAGTGTGCGCGCACTTCGAATTTACCGGTTTCTCGTACAATCCATGGAGTGAGTTTGTCGACCGCGCCGCCATCGTGCCGCCGGACCCGGATTCGGGCGGTCCTTTCGCCGGTGTAATACGATTTATCCAACTCGGCATCCCAGACAGGCAACGCTTGGAGCGCGAAGCTGTCGCGGGCGAGAATCACGCCGCTGCCGGAGTTCCGGACGGTAAGAAGCAGCTGATGCCACCCGCCACGGCGGGTCTGGACCGGCAGAACGAATTCGGTGCGCTCGTCAGCGGGCATCTCGATCTCTATAGGAATGCGTGCATCCACCGATCGGTCGGGGTGAATCAGTTCGACCTCCAACAGAACCGATTCGAGGCTGGGAAGAACGGTTCCGATTTCAAACCGAACCTCGTTCAATCCCGGGAAAAGCGGATTGCGATTGAGAGGTCCCCGGATGTGGACTCCCTTCTTCTCTTGCGCGTCGCGTAGCTGCGGCACGGTTCGGTCAGAGAGCTTCTGCGTACGCCCCTCGCTCTGCGCGTTCGCCAAGTGGCGGATCAGTTCCGCTATTTTGGCTTTGGGCAGGTCGACGGGCCGTAGATCGTCGTCGTTCTTCCAGGCGGCATCGAGTCCGAACGCCAAATAACCGCCGAAAGCGCGGGCCGATTCTTGGGCGACCCAGGCCGCCTCCGGTGGCCGAAAGAGGGTCAGATCGAGCCTGGGCGCAAACCGCAGCAGATCGCGAGTACGGTGTTTCGCGTCTAACTCATCAAGGAGAGAGGTCCTTCCGTAGCGTCGCTCGGTCTGGATCAGGAAACAGCGTGTCGGCCGCCCGGGCCGAGCCAGCCCCCGGGCAATCCCCTCATAGATACGGTTGTCGTAGTAGCGGTCGATGCAGAACTGGATGTCACGAGCGCCGGTGTCGATTCGGTCCAGGGCTCGACGAAAGCGATGGGCGATGCGCTCGATCACATGGCGACGGTAGGCGGCCTCCAGGTCGGGCTCTTGGACGCGCGCTCTCCGTTCGTCGGGATTCATCGAGGCACTGGCGACAGGCGGGAACGTCGCCAACAGGCTGTCGTCGTATCCGTCCCGTTCTCCATACCGCTTTCCATCGACAGTGATCGTAAAGTCGAGGCAGATTTCATCGGTCACGATTTGTTCGTCGCGCAGAACGGCCCCGACCTTCGAGAAGAGGGCGTCTTGCCAATAGGCTTCTTGGAGCGGAGAGACTTGGGATCGCCAAGGGCTCCCGGTCGCGGGTTGCGTGAGTTCGAGTTCGAAGAATGGGTCGCTGAGGATGAGGTCTTTGGGGCCGCAGACCGCCCACTTGGGTACGAGACGAAGACGGTTGCTCTCGCAGAGGCTCGACCAGTGGCGCAGAATCGCTAGGGCTTCGCGATCTTGTCCGCCCCGGAAAAACGGTAGCTGCACGACCAGATGCGTGAAACCGCCTTCGCTGGCCAGCCGAGCGATTTCGGGAGCCTTCTCGGCGGAGATCGCGCCCGCGTCGATCGTGAGCCCGCGGAAAGCTTCGCGCGGGGCCGCGTCGGCCGATTGGACGGTCAGGAGAAACGTAAGAAATAGAGAACAAGAGATGGTTCGCAGGAGCCGGAGTTGACTCTTTCTGGTTTTAAGCACCTTGCTACCTCGCTTCTTCCTGTTTCCAGAAACGGACGATCGTCCCTTCGCCGGGTCCGACGAGAATCCGGGTACTGTGCGGCTCGACATCCCAAAGGAATGATGTATCGACTCCGGTGGCCAGATCGGTCACGCGATTCGGCTTGGGCCGGACCGATTCCGACAGAGCGATCGGCACGTACCGGCTTTTTTCGAGGTCGCGGTTGACCACGGCCACGCCAAAGGAACCATCCTCTAACCGGTAACACCTTGCATCGATCCCCTGGGGGAGACGAGCAAACGACTCGACCGGTCTCATCGTGAGAAGAGTCGGCGCGAGACGTTGCAGGCGCTCAGTCAACAACCGGACCTCGGTGTAGATTTCGCACGGTTCGAATTGTGCGTCGACCAATCCGCGCAACCGCTCGGGATGATGAGGCAATGTCTGATAGATGAAAAAGAAGTAGCCTTTCACGCCGCGCGCCATGGCGTTGTAAGTCATGTACCGGAGTTCAACCGGACGTGGGTAGCGCCAAACGTTCTCCTTGGCGAACGCCTGGAGGACAATCCAAGGCGGGAGAGGCCCGGCGGCTTCGAGAAACTCCGTGAGCCGGTTGCGGAATCCATCCAACTCCCCAAACGCGCTCGCGGTCTTTAAGGGGTAGATATCGAAGACAGCCTCGGACAGCGCAGAGGCCTCGCGCGCACGGGCAAGCGATTCGGGGCTGTTGAAACAGCTGAAAGATGGGTGCGCGGGATCGGCCTGGCGCAAGGCGCGCTGCATGGCCAACCAGGCGGGCATCCATCGCGGTGGGGGTTCGTCGCGGATCTGATAGCGGAGGAGCGCGGGATGCGCGGCGTGCCGTTCGGCAATCGCGGCGGCGGTCTCGGCAACCACCGAGGGCTCGGCGGCGGAATCGGAAATCAACTCCCTCGCGGCGCGAACCTCCAAAACGACTTTCAGGTTGTATGCGTCGGCCACATCCAACAGCAGAGATTCATACGCCGGAGGTGGATTCGGTACGGTGACACAGTTGAGACCGCTCTTTTCGATATCACTGAAGCAGCGGTTGAGGTAGGTCTCGTAAGCTTCGCGAGTATCGGCCACGCCGAGCCAGCCGGGCGAACCTTCAAACCAAACGCCGACCGGCATGAACGCGTTCGAATCCTCTTGCGTAGAGTCGCCGCCCCAAGCGTTCGAGAGAGTGAGTGTAACGACAAAGTGAAGAGAGAATGACAAAAACCCGAGGTCAGTCGATAGCCGTCTCAAAAGCACCTCCATGGACAAGATTCAGCGTCCCCAAATCCGCGCCGCGAGTCGTCTCGTCAAATACGGCACAATCTGTCAAGAAGACGGTACTGGTTCCGGTGCAACGCGTCAACGTGCCGCGGACCGCGCCGCAATCCCCTTCCCTGGAGGCAGTGGAGACAGGAGAATACTCGTACCATCCGCCGTACGAGCGGGTTCGGCCACAAACTCTACTCAACCAGATCCGTTAACAAGGAGACCGTTTTCTTATGGTCAAGTATTCAAGAGTTACCGGTTTTACACTCATCGAGTTGCTTATCGTCGTGGCGATCATCGGAATCCTCGCCGCGATCGCAGTCCCCAATTTCTTGAACGCACAGATGAGAGCGAAAGTTCCGCGGGCGCAGAGCGACGAACGAAATCTGTCGGTCGCGTTGGAAACGTACCGCCTGGATAGCAACCACTATCCCTCGGCCTCGCTGGCGGGCGGCACGTCGAGAATCTCCGTCTACAAACGCTGGACGCTGCTGACCACGCCGATTTCGTATATGGCCAGTGTGCCGTCCGATCCCTTCTTCAATCAGGGAGCGGTGATTCCCGCCGCGTGGGGAGGACCGGTTTATGAATACTTCGAGCGGGAACTCAGCGTCCTGTCGACCGCGCCTTGGGGTCCCAGCAGCCGGGAAAAGCAAGCCCTCTATTTCATCAAATCGTTTGGCCCGGACAAAGTAAACAGTTCGGCGGTCATGGACGGGTACTACACCCATATCCAGTACGATATGTCCAACGGAGTCAGCTCCCAAGGCGATATCGTCCGCTATGGTCCGTAGCTGAGTCCACCAGAACACGAATGCCGATCGAGTCTTGTTCACGAGAACGTTTTGCGAGGATCCACCATGCCGAAATCCAGCCAATCCCGAATCATCCAATACGCCGCATTCGTCGTTGCCTTGGGACTCGTCTCCGTGGCGGCCAGTTTTGCCGCGGATGGCGTGGCGGCGCGCGCCGAATACCGCCTGCCATACAACAACCCCGATCTCGTCGTGGATGTCGGTGTCGGCCTGTGGGCGATCCCACTTCCGATGGACTGGGACGGCGACGGCGATAGCGACCTTGTCGTCTCGACAGCGGACTGGCCCTACCGGGGCGTCTACCTTTTCGAGAACGACGGTAGCGGCGTGTTCCAAGCCGCGAAACGGCTCGGCGACGGTAAGAAGAACGTGATGGTCTCATACATGGGTGAGAGCGTCGTCGTTTGCGAACCGGGGAAAGCCTACAAGGAGTTCCGGCAGAGCGTGTATGCAAAGCCGACGGAGATCCCCTACGAGCAGGAGTTCTACTCCGGCCGCACCAATCAATGGCGGTACGCGGATTACGACGGAGACGGCGTGCTCGACCTGCTCTTCGGCGCGAGCGATTGGAAGGAATACGGTTGGGACAACGCATTCGATTCCGAGGGCCAATGGCTGCGGGGTCCCCTGCATGGGTATCTCTATTGGGCGAGAAACCTGGGCAACGACGACAAACCGAAA
>CAYTDF010000356.1:0-5735 GCA_964436365.1 uncultured bacterium
AAGTGCCGCACTTTTGGGCCGCCACCCGCTGCACTTTTACCCCGCCGTACACAGCCGCCTAAAATCAACTAGAAATGGGATTGACTCCTGTGTACATCGACGAAATCAGAGGCACAATTCGTGTGGGTCGTGATACGTACCGTCTATTCATTATCTTTCTACGTCCCAAGTGGACCTTTATTTACTCTCTCACAAGAAATATTTCCTATTGAAAAACGCAGCGTGCCCGGCATCTCTTACCCAGGAGTGCTCCCCAAGCAACGCCCGCCACCTAGTGGAGGTTTGATGGGAAATCAGGCGGGAGTTGCAGGGGCACTCCAATGGTTCTTCGAACAACAGCCCCGGAGACCGCAAGCGGGACATCACGCGGCACAAAAATCCTCAAGGAGCGGAGCGGCTTCTTCTCCACGAAGTTTGGTCAATGCCTGCTCTTGGATCTGACGAACGCCCTCCGCCGACAATCCGAGACACTTCCCCACCTGGCGCAGGCTCAACGGCTCGGGAATACCCTCCAGGCCAAACCGATGGGCGAGAACCACCTGTTCCCTTTCGGTGAGAATCCCCATGGCGCGCTTCAACCGGCCGCTCAACTCGGAGACCCAGATGGAGTGGGTCAGGATATCCGTGTCGTCGATCGGCATCTTCTCTTCCATGGACTGCCCGTTCTCATCCGGAGCCTGGATCGAATGACAAGAAGAGGCCGAACGTTGCGCCTCCACAATCTTCTGCACGGGGATATCCAACTCGCTCGCGATCTCGTCATCGTGAGGATCGCGCCCATACATCTTGCGGAAGGTGAACTCCACATTGCGGATTTTCTTGAGCATGCTGATCTTGTTGATAGGGATGTTGACGGTGCGCGATTTCTGTTCGATGCAACGCTGCATGTACAGGCGAATCCACCAGGCCCCATAAGAGATCAGCCGACAACCGCGTTCGGGGTCGAAACGCCGAATCGCCTCGATCAGCCCAAGGTTGCCTTCTTGAATCAGATCGGCCAGCGGCATGCCCTGATCCCGCATATTCATGGCCACCCGGATAATGAAGCGCTGGTTGCCCTCAATCAGCCGTATACGGGCTTTCCGATCCCCCCTCAGACAGCGTTTGATCAACTTGCGCTCCTCTTCCACAGGAATCGGTTCGTGATTCGTACCCCGAAGAAACCGTTTGAAAGAAATACCTTCGAACGACGTCGCCACCACCTCCGTCCACTCACCCACGTCACCCCCGAAGAGCACCCACGACCACCGAAGCGCATCGTTCGTACCCAGGGAAAAGAACTTTACGAGAACCACTTGAAGCTCGATTTGGAACAAGAACCTTCGAGTCTGCAAACACTTCTATCTATATAGTGCGCGGGAAAGGGGAAAAGTTTGGTGGGCGAGACGCTTTGTGACCGCTTTTTACAACTCTTTACAAGTGGCGTGCCTGTAAACCGAGAAAAACAGAGCCCCAGCAGCATGGAAATACACCGTAAGTCAATACAAATCAGTCAATACCAGAGCTTCCTGAAGAGAATGGGTCGTTTGCGCTCAAAAACTGTAGGCTTCTCGGAGTGAAGAGACGGTCTAGGCTGTACCCAAGGCCGGTCACCAGGATCGATTTGCCGCCACACGGAGGTCGCGAAAATGAAGCCGAGACAATTGTTCTCTTGTCTATCCATCGCCGTTCTCTCGTTCTGCCTACCGGTTCAAGCCGAGTTCGTAGTGAAGGAGACCCAAGCGATTGCGTTCAGCCGGGATTGGCGGGAAGACGTAGCGATCCAAGCGGCGGCAAGAGATCTGGCCGACACGCTGAAAAGCAGATTCTCCATCTTGCCGAAAATCCTGCCGGGATCGAGCGCGGAATCGCTCCCCGCCGGCAGCGTCGTCATCGGGAATGCCGCCAACAGCGTTATCGCGGAGCTGATACGCCGGGGGACTCTGACCATCCCCGAGCTGTCCAAAGACGGATTCACGATCAAAAGCCTATCCGACGATGGGAAACCGCTGCTGATCGTCTGCGGCAAGTCGATCCGGGCGTGCTGCTATGGCGTTTACCATCTGATCGAGCGGATCCGCTTGGGGAACCTGCAAAGCGACCCTCCAATCGATATCGTCAAGAAACCCGACATGACGTTCAGGATGATGACACAGCCATTCGAGGTTTCCGGCTACTCACCCGTGGCCCGCGCACCCAAACCGATTGCCGCACCCCGCTCGTTCGATCCCATGCGGCCGACCGAGGGCGCTGGGTACGATCCCGAAGACGAGGCGCGTAATATACTCCGTGCGGGGTTGAACGTTTTCTACATCGGCAGCTATGCCTTCGCCACACTGTACGACCGATGGGAAAGCCCCATCCACGCGGAAGGCTCCAAGGTCTGGGATTGGGTCGTCAAGCGTCGAGATGTCTTTCGGCGGTCGATCGACGCCGCCCAGAAATATCACCTGGATATCTGTGTCAATGGCGATGTTTTCGTTTTTCCGAAGAACGCCGACGGAAAAGAGAAATGGGAGTTACTGGAATACAGTCTCAATGAGATACTGACTGACTTCCCGGAGATCGACTGCGTTATGTCTCGCTTTGGCGAGAACTATGCCGATTACAACGATTATTTTGCGGGAGTTCTGGTGGATAAGGATGAGATCGCCCGGGCGATCGATCTGATCTACGACATCGCGGTTACGAAACACCGCAAGACCTACATCTGCCGCGCGTGGGCCATCGGCAGCGAAACGTGGCATTCGGATACCGAGAGATACGGCAAGATCGAAAAGGATATCGAAGCGGGAGAGGGCCTGACCTTTTCATTTAAGAATACGCACACCGATTTTTGGCGATACAACAAGCTCAATCCTTGCATCGGAATCGGTCAGCACGCGCAGGCTCAAGAATATCTCTGCCAGAATAGTTATCACTACAAACAGGCTTTCCCCTCCTACGAAGTTCTGCGAATGGCCAAGGGCGCGAAGGAACTCGGCGAGAATTCGGGGATGCCGGAAGCGTACAAAAGGGGTGTACGGCACGCGTGGGGATGGTTAACGGCGGACGGTGGCTGCGGGCCGTATATCCAGCGGGAGGAATGGCTTCTATCGAATATCTTCGGTTTTACACATCTGGTGTGGGATGTCGATGCCGATCCATACCTTTTGGCTCGCGACTGGGCCGCGATCGAATTCGGCGTCGAGCCCGACTCCAAAGTCACCCAAAACCTGGCGGACATTCTGACGCTTTCGGAGGAGCTGATCCTGAAACTCAGGTACTTCAGAGAGTATGCCCTGTCGGAGGACCCGTGGTCGCCATGCCGTAACTGGATGCGAGACGAGTTGGTGGCGGGAGGCGAGGTCTCCAGCACCGAGAAGTCGTGCGGCCGAGCGGCCCGGTCGGGAACGCTACGACCGATTTTCAACCCCAAGACTCTCGAAAAGGATTGCGCCGAGAAGGAAGAGGCGATGGCCATCGTCGACCGAATGGTCCGGAAGTTCGAGGAGATCCTGCCAGAGATACCCGACACCGAGAAAGCGCAGGATCTTCTCAACACGTTGGTGTATGCCAAATACTTCACCCATTCGATTTCGCATTACGCAATCGGTATGTTTCGCTATTACAACGGTGAGACGGAACGGGCGGAGAAGCATCTCAACGAGTGGAAACGGAACTGGGAGACGTATCAAAATGAAGTCCCGCACCTCTCCGGTGTGCCCACCCTCATCAAGGACGGCGGCATGGAAGAGACATGCACGTCCGCATTGGCCGATATCGAACGGCAGAGGTGAGACGGTTCACGGCATTCCTATTGCGCGAGAGAAACTCTAAAATTTCGCGGGGTCGATCACGGCGTATTTAATGCGCTTCCGCTTCCAGGTGTAGGTGGTGTGCAGAAGCCCGTCCGAACTTTGAATCACGGCCGGATACGAATACTCGCCGGGTTGATCCTCGAGCGTGACCTTGATCGCCCACGAATCGCCTCCGTCCTCGGAGATCGCCACGTTGATCGGCGAACGGCCTCTCGGGGTGTGGTTGTAGACGAGCGCGACCCGACCGTCCTTCATCCCCACAGCGTCGATCCCGGAGTTGGGATTCGGCAGGTCGATGGGTTTGGCGTCGGACCAGGTTTGGCCGCGATCGCGTGACTCCGACATGCAGACGTAACCGATCTCTCGTGTGGCGCGGCACAACATGCGGAGCGCACCGCCCGGCGTTTGAAACAGCGTCGGCTGGATAAGCCCATGGCGAATGCCGGGGACTTCAATAGGACCGACCTTTTCCCAAGTCCGCCCCTCATCGGGACTCATTTCGACCCAGCACGACCAGGCCCGCCAGCTTTCGACCGAAGAGCCACAGATCAACATTCCATCGTCGAGCCGAATCGGTTTGTTCTTGATGGGTCCCAGGATCCCCGCGGGAAGCAGTTCGGGTTCCGACCAGGTTTTGCCGCCATCGGTCGAACGCTTGAGCAGCCCGGACCAGCTCATGGGGCTCTTGCCCGCTTTGTACCAGAGCTGCACCTCGCCGCCAGGCGTCATGGAAAGAACGGGATTCCAGCAAGGCACGCGGGCCGCGCTGGCGATTTCCACCGGCTCGCTCCACCCGGCTTGAGTGCGGTGCGAAGCCCAGATACCGACATCGACGTTGCCTTCGTCTGTGCCGCCAAACCAGGCCGCGAGAATCATACCGGGCTCGGTCTCGACCAGGGTTGAGGCATGGCACGAGGGAAACGAGGCTGTCTCGTAGATGAACTCCGCTCGAACAACCGATGGACTTCCGATTCGCTCTTCAGCGGAACCAGCGCTCTGTGTCATCACGGTCACTCCCAAAACAATCGCTGCGGTCACCACAACTCTGGCACGCAGGATCTGCCCTGTCCGTCTTTTATGAGTATTCATTATCTTAGATCGCTCCCAGCGTGGAAAGGTTGCGCCACCGACTTCGGCGGTCAACGTTGCCGAGAGTGTTTCAGGATTCATGCGGAGCGTCCAGAGCCGCACGTACGCCTTGCGCCAGTTCATGGATTTGGTACGGCTTATCGACAAAGCTCATAACGCCGAATGGTTTGAGGTACCCCTTCTCTTGCTTGCCGGCATACCCACTGCTGATCAAGACTCTCGTCTTATCGTGTGCGGCCCGCAGCTGCTCCATAAACTCCATCCCCGACAGATTGGGCATTGAAAGATCGAGAACGATCAGGTCGATGTGCTCTCGTTCGTTGCGGTGAACTTCGAGACCTTCTTTTCCGTCCACGGCTTCGAGCACCGTGTACCCGCATTCTTCGAGCATTTCACGATTGAGACGGCGAATGGCCTCCTCATCCTCGACGAGCAAAAGAGTCTCCGTTCCGACGGGGAAGTCGGCATTAGCCTGCTTGTCAACGGGCTCGGATGCCTGCTCGGCCACAGGGAGATAGACTTCGAATGTCGTTCCCTTCCCGCGTTCAGATACGACGTGAATCCAACCGTCATGCTGCTTGACGATCCCGTACGCGCTGGCAAGCCCCAACCCGGTCCCTTGTTCCTCGGGTTTCGTTGTAAAGAAGGGCTCGAAGATCTGCCGCCGTGTTTCCGGGTCGATCCCCATGCCGTTGTCCGACACGCTCAGCACAACAAACCGCCCGGGACGAGCATTGGCGTCACTCTCGCGAGCCCGCTCGGTCAGGGTCCGGTACTCGGTACTCAGCCGGATGTCAAACCGATCGTTTTTCCGTTCGGGGGTTGCGCGGCCGTGGATCACCTCGGTGATGGCATCCCGTGCGTTGA
>CAYTDF010000357.1:0-5726 GCA_964436365.1 uncultured bacterium
TCTTTTGCTTCGACCGTCATGCCCGGATTGTGACACTGAATCGCGAAGTAGCCTTTCGTATAGTCATCATCCGTGTGTGTCGTGACCAACTCGTCATTCACCCATATCTGCATCTGATTACCAACCGCCCTGACGCGCAGGGAAAGCCACTCGTCATCCTTGGTCAATAACGCCGATGCCTTGCCAGTGGGAGTACCGGGTTTCCACAACCAGCCGGTGAAGGCGTCTCCGCTATTGGATATCTGCGCTTCATAACCATTGGGGTATCCATCGGGATTGTCCTCCGGCGGGTTCGCCCGAAAGTACAACCCGCTGTTTGCCCTTCTACTCTTGGTGCTGACACGGAAGACGCCTTTCACTTCCAGGTCGGTCAGTTCGGGCGCCGCATAGATATGTCCTTGGCCCCCTTCCGTTTGTCCGATCATCACCCCGTCTACGACCTCCCATGTCGCGTCGCCGCGAGCCGTCCACCCCTCCAGGGTTGCACCGTCGAAGAGGGACGTCCACGCATCTGCGCTCGATCCCAAGCCCTCTTCCCCAGTTTGACAGGATGTCACCATCAGGCTCAGCAATCCTGCCAGCGCAACACGTTGAATCGGTTTCATTATTGCTCTCCTTCTTTCCAGTTAATTACTTTGCTGGATATCCTAATCCGTCATTTCCAGTATTGAAACGCACCCACTGTTTCATTCTCTCTTGCTTCCGCATTGGCCTCATGCGATAAGTCCTCGAGGCGGAGGCAACATCCCCAAAGTGGATTGATCGCCTCGCCTAAGCCCGGTCATAGTGAACCGGCCATCGATCCCACGACAGTGATATCTCCTGCCTGAGAGGAGAGGCCTCATCGATTGAACATAAGTTACATAGAACGGCGTCCAGGCCATCGCGTTCCAGTTGCCCGGCCAGTCGCACAGACTGGGCATCGGCCGGGTGTTGATACTTCAAGGCGGCGACAACCCCTTTGACTATCCATTCCCGAGGCAATCCATATTCCACGGCCAGGAGGGCGGGGGCGACAAGCCTTTCACGGGGAGAGAGTTTGCGAATGGGATCGCGCACGACACGAAGCACTTGGTCGCGCATTTCGGCAATAGCGCCGCGACGGACAAAATCGTTCTTGTAGGCGTCGATCGACTCGGATGAGAAACCGTGTTTGCGCCGTACCACTTCGCCGATTTCGTCGAGCGTTCCAAGCACCTGTTGAGCGACGAGGGAATCGGCCACGGCTTCGTGGATGTACTCGTGCTTCCGATGGAAGCCAAGATACCCGCAGACGGCGTGGCCGCCGTTATGGATCATCAGTTTACGCTCCAGGCGGGCCGTCTGGTTCTCCACCAGTTCCAAGGCGGTCAACGGCGCGGGCTTCTCGCCTTTGAAATCCCTGCTACGCGCAGTCCACTCGTTGTAATCTTCAGCGACGAGTACCAACGGCGTCGACTCGGGTTGGGGTACCACGCGGCTGATCATGGAATCGGGAAAACCGAAATGCCCATCGCAGTAAACGCGATCGTCGCCGCTCAGGAGCGTCCGCACATGGCGACCCAGCGTGGAAGAACTATCCATCATGTTTTCACACGCGATACAGTTCAACGGCTCCTTGCGTCCGGCTTGGCGACAAGCGGGCACGGCGCGGGCCAAGGTGGTGGCCACGTCCGGCAAGTTTTGGTCGAACACAGCAGTCAGCACGAGGGCCGCGTCTACGATCTCGGCCGCGATGGCCTCTCGTTCCTCGGAACCGTAGACGCGATATCCGGTAACTTCGACCTCTTCGCAGCCCCGCTTGCCGTAGAGTTTGACCGTGTAGCGCCGGGCCTGCTGCAGCGCCTCGACCAAGTCGGGATTCTCGTCGACGAACACCATTTCAAAGCCCGCCTGCCATGCAAGAAGCCCCACGTGAGCACGCCCCGTAGCACCGGCACCAAACAACACAATCTTCAAAGCCATGCCTCCATCACTTCAGTAAACTCTACGCAACGTGTGCCTCAGCGGTTGTAGTCGTCTTCGACGCGGACGACGTCATCGAGTTCGGGTGTGCTGACCTCTATCAATCGTGTGTCCTCAATCGCCGTGACCCGGTGTTTGCGGCCGGGCTTGTTTTCAATCACGTCGCCAGGTTTCAGCTGGAGGGTCTTCATGGCGCCGCTCTCGTTCTCCCACTCGATCTGTAGCAGGCCTTGATCCACGTAGATGTGCTCATGTTTTTCCCTGTGGTACTGCAAACTCGAACGCGTCCCCTGCTTGACTTCGATGATTTTCAGGGCGTACTTATCCGTATGGGCGATCCACAGTTCCCGCCCCCAGGGCTTTTCAACGATCTTCATGCCTTCTTCACCTTATGTTTCACCCTTTCCGGGTATCGTTGACACAGGGCTTCTCGTAATGCATTGAGGCCCCGGCGATTGGCCACATCCATAAGTGCCAGGAGGTGTTCGTCCATGCGCACATCCCGTAACTCTCCTGATCGGTGCACCTCCAGCGCGTCCATCATCGCCTCACTTCCCAGCGCCGGATCGCTTTCGCCAGACGCATTCTTGAGGGAGTTGATCGCCGACCCGGCCAGGAAGAGGATGCCGTCAGTTAGGCCGCGTTCCTCCGCGTCCGCCAGATTCAGGCCGATGTTCCCCTGATCCAATCCTCCGGCGCGAACAACCATCGTAGGCTGGAGCCCGCGCAGGGGACGCGAGAGGACGGCCTCCGACGCAAGCCACTCCGCGCGGTACGGTCTCAAGAACGGCGCCCCCGGTTTGACCGGCGCGGTTTGGCGGAAATCGATCCCGTCCAGCCGGGCCAGTAGGTCGATGACTTCTCTCCAAATGCTTCGGGTTCGCGTCCCGATGCCGGCGTTGTGACCGTAGATGGCCGGTGGACGATCGAGGTGCCGAGTGGCCTCGCGCACCATGCGCACCGTTCCGTTGGCGTAGGTTTCACTGAACATCACCCCGTTCGCTCCCGCTTCCAGGACAGCGTGAACAGTCTCCGTGATTTCGTGCGGAGCCCCGCCGATGTGTGGGGCAAAGATCAGACCGAGTTGACCTCGACTTTCCTGGGCCCGCTCGATGGCGGCGACCGCACGGCGCGTCCGTTCGACCACAGGGGAATAGTCCAGGTTGGGATACAGATTTTCGTCCTCTTTGACAAACATGAACAAGTTGCATCTTGCAGCCTCGGAGACCAGTCTACCCACTTGCTCTGGAGTAATCCCAGCCGTGGGCTTGAGAATGGTCCCGAAAGCCGGCTGCCCCGGTGCGAACCCGGTCATCCGTCGTAGCCCCTCAGGACCGTGGGCCGGGCCCGGAAAGGTTTCGAGCACCAGCGGAGGAATCTGTAATGCAATCAGTTTCGCGTCCTGCCGTTCATAGACGTCGAACACGATCGGCCCGGCCGCCGTATGGAGGATATCGGTGGAAGTGAGGCCCCCGTCCGGGTTAAGCAGCATCTTGAGAGGGAATGCGATATGAATGAGCCCCATGCGTTCTGAGGCGTCGAAGGGCTGAATACCGACTGTGTGGGCCGTGCATTCTTCAAGAAGCGATCCCCGCGGCACATCCTTCGTCCCGCTGGTCGCGTGATAGGCAATTTCCTTACCGGCGTCCGCCAGTTTCATCGTTCGATGCGCCAGGAAGTACGTGGCGACAATCCGATCGTCGAGTTCAGGAGGCGGACACTCCACCACAGCCTCGGCGACCACCTCGCGCAGCCGTTCCTCCCGCGCCTCGATGTCATACCAGAGCCAATCGAGCAGGCCTGGATCCAGGGGTCTCATGTGCGGTCCTTCCGTTATATAAAGGTGCCTCGGCTATGCCCTGGGGAATTCCGCAATACGCGGTCGAACATCCGCGCTTACTCTACAGCAAGCCATCGGCACAATCAAGCATATTCTGCGTATTTTCTTGACAAAACACTCATATTATGACACAAACTGAGCGGGGCGCGCATTCAGTGTTCGTTAACTTCGCAGTTGATGACCAATACACTAGCCTCGGATGCGTCGTCAAAGCCGGAGACACGAGATGACGCGGATACTTTCAGAGCGGTGGGAAAACATCATTCGCCTCGTTGAGGAGCGGGATGGGGCCAGCGTGTCGCAGATTGGCGCGGCACTGGGCGTTTCCGACGCGACCGTCCGACGCGATCTGAACCGTCTGGTGCAACGCGGGCTGCTGCTGCGGACCCATGGTGGCGCCACCCCGTCGCAGCACGTTCCGGTTGGCCCGCCTATTGCCGAGAGCCGTAAGCGCAATCCGGCCGCGAAGGAACTCATTGGGCGCGAGGCGGCCAAGCTCATTCACGATGGTGATACGATCTTTCTGGATGGCGGCTCTACCACCCACCAGGTCGCCTGTCACCTATCGGCCACGGGAATATCCGTGGTAACTAACTCCTTCGACGCAGTCCAACCCCTGCTTGGCAAAGAGGATACCTCGGTAGTCTTTCTGGGAGGTGAGCTGGACCGCATCAGTGGCGCCACTCAAGGCGCTACCACCCAGGCGCAGGTCATGGGGATCAGCGCAGAAAAGGCCATTCTGGGCGCGGACGCCCTGTCCCCGGAGACGGGGCTTTGCTCTCCGTTGTCGCTGACGGCACAGACGAAATCGGCCATGGTGGGCTGCGCACGGGAACTCATCGTCGTCGCCGACCACAGCAAGCTCGGCAGGTCTGCCCTATATCGCGTCGCGCCTGCATCGGCGCTTTCTATCTTAGTTACGGACGCCCAGGCCGACGTCGAGAGCGTGAAGAGATTTCGTGAGGCAGGGGTCGAGGTGATCATCGCCGCTGATATTGAAGGATAGGTTTTCACGGCGGTGGACACCCACTTTCATGAGTTACATGGGCAAGTGAGTGCGCCGTTCGAATGTCATAGCAGCCGCCGTGACGCTCAAGTACACGTGGTACAACCACTTGCCAGAACCCGGTGAAAGCAGGTAACGAGGAGGATGGAAACAATGACAGCACGTTTCTTGCTCATGTCGTGGTTGGTGATGGGTGCCTCCACGGGTGCCCAGAACATCGAGAAATCCTATGCCGATTACGTCGATCCCATGCTGGGCACCTCGAGTTCGCGATGGATGCTCTACCCGGGCCCCAGCATGCCCTTCGGTATGGTCAAACTCAGTCCGGACAACACGGACGGCGAGGGGCTGAACGCGGGGTATGAATACACCGTTGAGAGCGTGTCCGGCTTCGGCCATATCCATTCCTGGGGGATGGGTAGTTTCCTCACGATGCCGACCACGGGAACGCTCAAGCTGACCCCAGGAACCTCGGCGGAGCCGAATGAAGGGTATCGTTCGCGCTATCGCCACGACTCGATTGTCGCCAGTCCCGGCTACTTCGCGGTGACCTTGGACGACTACGACATCCGGGTTGAATTGACGGCCACGACGCGGGTGGGAATTCAGCGCTATACATTTCCGAAAAGCGACGAAGCACGCATTCTGTTCGACCTCGATATACCGGAAGGCCGCCGCTCCCCGGTGAACAATGCGCGGGTGGAGAAAGTGAGCGACACCGAGATCCAAGGGCAAGCGTATCGAAATCGACCGAAGGGCTATAACGAGTTTACGCTGTACTTTGTCTCGCGATTCAGCAAACCCTTCACGTCGTTCGGGGGATGGACGGGCGATACGGTGCAACGAGACACGACCTTCGTGGCAATTGATGAAGACCAGGACATTGGCGCGTTTGTCGAGTTTGTCACCCAGGCCGATGAGGTCATCCAGGTGCAG
>CAYTDF010000358.1:0-5714 GCA_964436365.1 uncultured bacterium
CTTGAGCCGCTCGTCTCCACGGATTCGGTAACTGAGCTGAAATCCCTCATCGAGGGTCCGCATCATGACATCGAGTACCATCATGTCCGGGACGAGATTCTCCAGGATTTCCATCGCTTCATCCGCATGACTCGCGGTGACGACGTTGAACCCTTTCGACGTCAGGACCATCTGCGTGGCGGCGATAATGTCGGGATCGTCATCAACCAATAGGATTGTTTTTTGTTCGTCGGCCATTAGTGGGCTTCCTCCAACACTCCGATTCAATCTTCGAGTGGTCCGCGATTCCTTCGTTACAGTTCGTTCGCCGTGACGATCGCCTCGTCGCCAGCCATCATAGCCTTGTCGAGTGTCATGAGAATTCGCTCTTTAGGAATGCTCCGCGACATGAGCGTGAGCGCCATGAACTTGTAGGTCGAGTGCGGGCCGGAGATGAACGCATACGTATCTCCACTTTTCAACTCGACGCGGGAGACCATCATGGTGGGGACGCCCAAATGGCCCTGCCAGCCCTCGGAAGCCCGCTCGACACTGATGAAGACGCGCATATCGGGTAGATCGGCCCAACGGTCCAGTTCGTCTTGGAAAAGAATCTGCGTGGGATCCGGCGCGCCGTAGAGGAGGGCGACCTCGTTGTACCGCTCGCGGTGGGCGCTGATGTAGTGGATCAGACTGCGAATCGCGGTAATGCCGTAGCCGCTGGCCACCATCAAGACGTTGTGGCCCTCCATCTCTTTCACCGGGAGCGGATTGCCCAGGGGTCCACGGACCTGCACGGAACCGCCGACGGATAGCGCACTCACAACGGATGCGGCCGCGCCCTTGTCATTGGCAACGACCTCGACGGTGCGTGAATCCGCCGCCCAGTTCGCTATGGGGAGCCCAACCACGGTTTCGTCGTCCGAACAGAGCTGTATGTATCCCCCAGGATTACACTCCGGCAGAGGGTCGGAGCCCAATTCCAGCACGATGCGTTTCTCTCCCCCTTCGATCGGGATGAGACGCTTTATAACCGCCGGCGCGGGGCCGACACTTGCATACCCAGCCATGATACTCTCCAGACGCCGAGAAGCGTCCTATCGTTGTTATCGTTATGTGAAACTCGCCTTGGGAACGGCCCATCGGGTCCGTCACTCAAAGAACCTAGCATTCCCCACCGTTACACGCCTGTATCACTAGGGGGTTACAGTTTGGGTTATTGGACCGGACCGGCCACCACATGGTTCCCGATCAGCAGATTCGTGGAAGTGGCTCGCTTGTGGGGTCCTCCAGAGAGCGGCTCCCTCCGTATGGGCCACGCATCGTGACGCCCGGATCCCCAGCCATCCCTACCTGCCCAATCCTCGCGGCGCCTTTCCCGGCGGGATGGGCGCGCAGGCTCTGAAGAATCGAGTCCGCCGCATCCGAATCCGCAACCAAAACCAGACAGCCCTCGCCTGCAAGATGCAGCGGATCCAGACCGAGGATCTCACAGAAAGAGCGAACGTCGTCTTGGACCGGCAGGGCGGCCTCCTCTATGGCGATCCTGTGCCGCGATGTTTCCGCTAACTCGTGCAAGACCGCCGCCAGACCGCCTCGTGTGGGATCGCGCATGAAGCGGATGGCTCCGGCCTGCGCTCGTAGACGATCCACCAGAGGCCATACCGCGCGGCAATCGCTCAGAAAATGCCCTTGGATGGACCAGGATTCCCGCGCGGAAAGTACCGCCGCCCCGTGATCGCCAAGGGTTCCCGAGACCAATACCGCATCGCCCTTGTGGAGGTGACTGGGCGATAGCCGCCATTCCGGACCGACCTCGCCCACGCCGCCGGTGGTGATGTATAAGCCGTCCGCCTCGCCGCGCCGAACGACTTTGGTGTCTCCGGTTACCACACGCACCCCCACCGCTTCGGCCTCCCGGCGTAGATCGGCCAGCCAGCGGGTCAGGTCCGCGAGGGCCAGGCCCTCCTCCAGAATCAGAGAGCAACTGAGGCAAAGCGGTTTCGCACCCGCCACGGCTAGATCGTTCAGGGTTCCGCAGGCGGCGAGCTTGCCAATGCTCCCTCCAGGGAAATCCAGTGGCTGAACGACGAAACCGTCCATGGTGGTTACCAGCCGCCCGGTGGTTCCAGCGGGGATGGGAGCCGAATCCAACTCGGCGTCGCCGGGCTCCACTCCCAGGGCGGGAAGGAGTACCCGGTCCAATAGACGGCGCGCCGCTCGACCGCCGCTGCCGTGCGCGAGAGTGATTCGTTCGCCGGTGTCGTTTTTCGTCATTCGAGAATTCAGCCGACTACACGGGGATGTCGACCACTAACCCGTCGTAGGCCAACTCGATCCCCTCGGGGAGCGCGGCGTTGGTCGCGTCGTGGTCCAGATCGTGGGTCATGTGCACGAGATAAGCCCTGCGTGGTGCGAGGCGCTGGATGACTTCCACCGCCTCTTCGACCGTGAAATGGGTTTCGTGCGGCCGGTGACGCAGGGCGTCCAGGAAAAGCGTATCCAGACCTTGGAGACGTTCCAGGGCTTCGTCCGGCATGCGGTTGGTGTCGTTCACATAAGCGAAACACCCGATACGGTAGCCGTAGACCACCAGTTTCCCGTGGTAGACCGGCACCGCTTCGGCCGCCACCTCGCCGATACGGACCGTGCCTTCCAAAGGGGTGAACGCGACATGGGGCACGCCGCCGCCCTTTTGAATGGGATGTTCGAAATAATCGAAGACCGAGCGGAGTCGGTCGATGGTCCGAGGGTGGCCGTAGGCGGGGATGGTCTTGCCGCCATTGATGTAGTTGTATGGCCGGAGGTCGTCGCAGCCGAAGATGTGATCGGCGTGCTCGTGAGTGAAGAGCACCCCGTCCACCTTGCGAACATCGTATGCCAGCGCCGATTCCCTCAGGTCTGGGGGAGTGTCGATCAGGATGCTCGTCTCACCCCGCTGCACGCGTACGCAGGCTCGGCGGCGTCTGTCCTTGGGATTGGGCGAGGTACAGACCGGGCAGTCGCAGCCAATCGCGGGGACACCGTTGGAGGTGCCACTTCCCAGGATGGTGACCCGGTAGATGTCGCTGGGGACGGATTGATCGGGTTGGACGGGTTGCATGACCGCCAGTTTAAGAGGAAGTGGATACCGGCCACAGGGGCGCGAGGTGTCAACCTCTCGGTTATCTCGGGTCTACTCCTCTCGGCCGGACTTGCGTTTGAGGTTCTTGAGAAGTACGGGCTTTGGTGTGCCGCCCCGGGCGCGCAGACGGCGTACGGTCGTCCAGGCCTTGTCGTAATCGTCTTTGCCGAGATAGGCGGCGGCGAGGTTGTGGTACGTATCCAAGCCGTTGGGATCGAGTTCGATGGCTTGTAGCGAGGCTAGGATCGAGCCGTCCCACTCGCCTTTCTCGATGAGAGCGATCCCGAGGTTGTAGTGGGTGTCAGCGTTCCATGGATCGATACGGATAGATTTCTGGAAGAGTTCGATGGCCCTGTCCGTCTCGCCGTTTTGTAGAAGAAGATAGCCCAAGTCGGCATACGCGCGCGCATGGCCCGGGGCGACTTCGATGGCTTTCAAGCAAGCGTCCGTGGCCTTGTCGATCAGACCGAGATCACGGTATACCGAGGCTAGATTGCAGTGCGCGAAATAGAAATCCGGTTGGATTTCGAGCGCTTTGCGGTAGGCGGCGGCCGCTGTGTAAGGATCGCCCTTTCTCTGGAGTCCCACGCCGAGATTGCAGTACGCGTTGGGGGCGGTTGGATTGCGCTCGATGGCCATCCGGTTGGCTTCGATGGCCTCGTCCGTTCTTCCCGCCGCCATCAGAAGTTTGCCGAGCGTCACGAACGGCTGATCTTGATCCGGGTAGAGATCGATGGCCTTTTGGCAGGCGCGGATTGCTTCGTCTGTCTTCCCTTGTTCGTGCAGGACTGTTCCGATTTGGACGTGGGCGACCGCCAGTCCCGGGTAGATCTCGAGCGCCTGGCGCAGCAGTTTCATTTCCAGGTCGAATCGCTTTTCGGGGTGGAATCGTGATGTGAGCCCGAACAAGAGTTCGGCCAACTTCTGCCGCCGGTCCAGATGCCGGAAGGTCTTGCCCGGGGCGCTTTGGCTGACTTCGGTGAGCGTACGTATGATCTCGCCGTCGCTGGCCGTCTCCACGTAGAACGCGCTGTTCTCTCCTTCGTAATAGACCAGCACGTGACCGCAGCCGTGGACAGCGACGAAGGGCAGGTCGAGCCGATCGCCGAGAGCGAGATAGAGCAGAGTGAGGGGTTGGCAGTTTCCGCCTTCATTACGAAACACGTGCAGGCCCAGCCGGTCGAACAAGTATGATTCCTTCTTCGCGGGGAATCTCTTCTCCCGGAAGATGAACTCGCCCAGCCGTTCTACCTTCTCTTCACCGGTCTTGGCTCTTTCGATGCGGGGACGGACCTCCTCGGCCAAGCGGTCGAACCGGCTCAGGCAGAGCTCGGGGTTCACCCGGGGATCGAATGTCCGGGCGAGGGTGACGGCGACGGAGGCGATGTCGATCTCCCCGGCGGGGCAAGCGAGCATCGTCTGGAACGCCTCACTGGAGAAGAACGCAGCGGGATCGTGTGGCGGTTTTGGAATGTGCGGTTCTTGCGTGCAACCCGCAAGACAGAGGAGTGTGAGAGCACAGAACGTCAGTAGGAGTCGCCGCATGGGAAGGCCTCGCTCGCTGTTCTATGAGTGTGACGAGACATAGAGCAAACGGCCGCCTTCTCACAGAGTCACGGTCTCTTAACTGTTACAACGGTCGTTTCTTGACGTGGTTGGGGCTGCGCGGATACTTATCGGGGCAGGGTTTTGCGTTGGTGACGACCACGAACGCGTGGGGCGTGTCCCGTTTGGGATGCTGGTACTCGATGCAGTCGGCGACCGTCGCATGGAGGGTTTCGAGAGCGTTTTGTGCGTTATCGAGTTCCTTTTGCCAGTTGTGTCCGCGAAAGGCCCAGAGTTCTCCATCCGGGGCGAGAAACGGAACCGAGAACTCCACCAGCTGGCGCATCGAAGCCACCGAACGGGCCAGAGCGATATCGAAGGAGGCGCGGTAGAGCGGGTTGTGGGCGAGGACCTCGGCGCGGCCGCGCAGTACGGCGGTTCGTTCCAAGTCCAACTCCGCGACACACCGCCGTAAGAAATCGCAGCGCCGTTCGCGAGCCTCCAGCAAAGCCATGGAAAGCCCCGGCTGCGCGATCTTGAGCGGAATCCCCGGGCACCCTCCGCCGGTGCCGATGTCGATGCATCGCTCGTCGCCTTCGAACGCACCGTGCCGGAGCGGTTCGAGGCTGTCGAGTAGATGGAAGTCAAGCACCTCTTGCGGGGTCCGGTACTTGGAGATGTTTTGACGTTGGCATTCGTCGATAAAGAGCCGTGTATACGCGGCCAGCTTCTCGACCTGCTCGTCGTCTAGGTTGGGTGCGATCTCTCGGAGAGAGACGCCGAATTCTTCAATGGGAATATCCACGTTCACCGTTCCGTTCGACCCACCGGGGTCATGCAAACAAGATGCGATCGAGACCGTAAATGAGCCCCTCGCGTTCCATCACAGCGCGGACCCCGGCGACCACACCGGGCATGAAACAGGTTCGGTCGAGGCTGTCGTGGCGTAGGGTGAGGGGTTGTTCCGTTCGGAACCAATTGGCTTCGGGGATGTCCAGGACCAGTCGATCGCCGGAATGAATGTGTCGCACGGGGGCCCGTTCCCGCGAAAAGAAGCCGGCGAAAA
>CAYTDF010000359.1:0-5712 GCA_964436365.1 uncultured bacterium
CACTCGGCGATCTAGGACGGATATGCCACAAGAAGTTATTTCATCAACACTTAATGCCGTCCTGGGAACATGCGGCCCAAGACGTACTCAAGGAGAGATCATGCTTGAACCCATCAACCCCCGACTTTATCGTGCCTTGCAACGCCGCTTTGGCGACGTCGCCGTATCCAACGACGGCGAATCGTACATCCCGAACCGAACACGGAGCATGTATCGCCGCGGCCAGTTCGACAGTCAGCCGGCTTTTGCTGGCGAGTATTACAAGGTCAACTGCCCGTTCTGTACCGACACCACCAAACGCCTATACATCAATCACATGTTCGCCGTCGTTGGTGAGGACAGGGACGACCATCTCTACCTTGCCCATTGCTTCAATGAAGGCTGCATTGATTCGCGTGATGTCCAAAAGGAACTCTACGAGCTGATCTATCCCTTCGGTTACGGTCGCCGTGTTCAACAAGCTGAGCTTACGGTGCTTGTGCCACGTTCCAAAGTTGAGCCACGGAAGCTGCACCCGACAAACAAGCGACGTACAAGCCAAAACTGCCGGAGACGTTTCACGCGTTCGACGCCGAGTCAATTGGAATCCGTGCTTACGCGATGGCGGTTGATCCTCGTGTTCCTCCTGAAGAAGTCAGTATGGGCGAGGAGTTTACGGGAACTCGCGCCTTACATGCCAAAGTCGTCTTGCTCGAAGGCGACGATACGTCCCTCGCGTTTTTTGGATCGGCCAATTTCACGAATCGAGGCTGGGGCTTTCGTGCGGATTCTCATCGAGCCAACATCGAAGCAGGCATTGTATTGCGTCGTAGCGACGCAGACCGAGCTGCATTGAATAGCCTGGTACCACCAACAACTGGCGAAGCTGTGCCTCTAGCTGGCGCAGCCGCCGGCCGGCTCGCCCTTCCCGATCCGTCACCGGATGAACTTCCATGGCCCGCGTTTCTTCGCGAGGTGGTGCTTTCGCCGTCTGAAGTCGATGTAGATGTGCTTGAACTCGTTGCTGTGGTTGATAGTGAAGGCATCAAGGGCTTCTGGGAGATCACATACCTACCGAGCGATGGTCAGGCAGGACAAGCCATCTTGAGAGTTGCAGCAAAAGAAACCAGCAAGTCAAGCCACCGCCTTTCACTTGACCAACAGTCACTTGCTCGCATTCTGAGAGAACAGGAAGTCCATATTCGATGGTGGGAGTGTCCCGAAGGACGATCATTCCCAATCAATGTCACGGCGGCGGCTCGCACTGCGTTGCCCATCAGCCCTGGCACCGGACGTCCCGCCGAGCAGCATCTCATCGCCTATTACCAAGGACGCGTTACCTGGGAAGACCTGTTCCCAGACCCAGACGGCAACAACACGAGCTCGCATGACGGGGTGGATGATGACGATCCGAGCGGTGTCGACACCTCCCGAATCCAGTCCTACATCGTGCGTGAGTTCGTCGAGGCGTTAAAGGGAATCAACGACGACCTCAAGACGGCTGCCCATTCCCCAAAGGCTTGCATGCGGCTGGCTTTGCTGGGGTCGGTCAGCCCGATTGCATTGGCACGTCGTGTTCTCGAAGCTGCCGACAGCGACGAGCGTACTCCTACCGCAACCGGCTTCCAGCTTCTCGAGATTCTCGGCTGTCTGGACGCAGCGCGGCGCTATGACGCCTCTCCATTGTTCCAGGACGACTGGCTGACGCTCGTTGATGAGGCCGCCGCCAAAGTTGCGGCGATGGTGACGATCTGAACGTCGACGATGAGGACGGCGTCACATTTTCGCCACTGATTCGAGGGGCCAGCGCGACTACCACGGTCACTGCCAGCAAGCCCGGTTTCGTGAATGCCTGGATGGATTTCAGTGGTAACGGCAGCTGGGTTGCCAGCGAGCAGATTTATACCAACGCCCCAGTCGGAGCGGGTGTGACCGTACTACCTGGATTCACCGTACCTGCCGCCGCAACGCTCGGCAATATGGTCTCTCGCTTCCGCATCAGCAGTGCGACCGGATTGTCGTTCACAGGGTTGGCGGGCGATGGTGAAGTGGAAGACTACGTCAATGGCGTTACCGAAGTCACGGTCGCTGTCGCGCCATTAACCGTATTGGAAGACGGAGTACCGAATCTGGTCTACACCTTTACGCGCACCGGGCCAACGGGCAGCGCTCTGACAGCAAACTTCTCAGTCGCGGGCACAGCAACTTTCAACAACGACTACACGCAAAGCGGCGCGGCGGGATTCACTGCAACGACTGGAACGGTCACCTTCGGCGCGGGTTCTGCCACGGCGCTCGTCACGTTGGACCCAACGGCGGACACGATTACCGAACCGGACGAGACGGCGATTCTAACGGTTACCCCAGGTGCCGGTTACGGCATCGGGTCAGCGAATACGGCCACGGGCACTATCATCGACGACGACACGCAAGTGACGGTTGTCGAATCGCCGGCGACCGTCCTTGAAGACGGTGCCGTCAACCTCGAATACACATTTTCGCGCACGGGTGTTACAACGAGCCCGCTGTCCGTGAACTTTAGTGTCGGTGGCTCAGCGACCTTTGCTACCGACTATACGCAAACCGGAGCTGCAAGCTTCGCGGCTGCGGCGGGCACTGTGACTTTTGGTGTGGGAGAGGCCACCAAGAAAGTTACCTTGGATCCGACGGTGGACATGGTCGTCGAACCTGACGAGACGGCGGTTCTCACGATCGTGGCGGGGGCCGGATACGCCGTCGGCAGCCCCGCTGCCGCGACGGGTACGATTGTCAACGACGATACGGACGTCTCAGTCGTGGTCGCGCCATTGACTGTTCTTGAGGACGGCGCGGTGAATCTGGTCTACACGTTCACCCGAGTCGGCGTCACGTCCGGAGCGTTGACCGTCGGCTTTGGCGTTAGCGGCTCGGCGACCTTTAACACCGACTATACACAGGCCGGCGCTGCAACGTATACCGCTACCGCCGGGACGGTTGCCTTCACCCCGGGTAGCTCGACGGCCACGGTCACGCTCGATCCAACCGCAGACACGACCGTCGAGCCTGACGAGACGGCGATCCTAACACTCAGTGCCGGAGCGGGTTACAAGGTGGTAGCACCCATCGCGGCGACCGGCACGATTACCAACGACGACTCCGACATCACCGTTGCAGTATCTCCTGGAAGCGTGGCCGAGGACGGCGCCGCCAACCTCATCTACACATTTACACGCACCGGAACGACTGCGCCGATAACGATCAACTTCGCTGTTGGCGGCACGGCGACCTTCAACACGGACTACACGCAAACCGGCGCGACGACGTTTGGTGCCGCAGCCGGTACGGTGACGATGGGGGCGGGCGTGACAACGGCTGCGGTGACGCTCGATCCTACCGCGGACACAACGGTTGAAGCTGACGAAACCGCAAGCCTGACGATTGTGGCGGGTGCTGGCTATAACGTTGGGATTCCGTCCGCCGCGACGGGAACGATCGCAAACGACGACACTGATGTCACTGTGGCGGTTGCACCGGCCAGTGTTAACGAAGATGGCGCCGCGAATCTGGTCTACACATTTACGCGAACTGGTGTTACGACCGGCGCCTTGACGGCGAACTTCAACGTGGCGGGATCGGCGACCTTCAGCACCGACTACACGCAATCGGGAGCCGCCACCTATTCAGGTTCGGCGGGGACGGTGGTATTCTCAGCCGGTTCATCGACGGCCGCTGTCACCGTCGATCCAACGGCAGACGGGATCGTCGAACCTGATGAAACCGTGGACCTGACAGTTATAGCTGGCGCGGGTTACCAAGTCGCAGCGCCTGCCGCGGCAACTGGCACGATACTGAATGACGACTCGACGGTAACCGTAGCTGTCGCGCCGGCTACCGTCGAAGAGGACGGTGCCGTGAATCTCGTCTACACCTTCACGCGAGTCGGATCGACGACCGCGGGCCTGACCGTTGGTTTTGGCGTCAGTGGCACGGCAACGTTCGGTACCGACTACACGCAAACGGGAGCCACGACGTTTATAGCATCGGCCGGCACAGCGACGTTCGGCGCCGGCGCAACGACAACGACCATCACGGTCGACCCGACTGCCGACTCGGACGTCGAACTCGACGAGACCGTTGTCCTTACTTTAACCGGCGGTGCAGGTCACACCGTGGGAAGTCCCAGCGCCGCGAGCGGCGTGATCGAGAACGACGATATTCCTCAAATCAAAGGAAAGAAACTCGATGCGAATTCAATGGGGCTGGGGGGATTCACCATCGAACTGTTCACCGACGATGGCGATGACATCTTCGAGCCGGGCGGATTTGGCATCGTAGGACAGGACGGTGTGCCAAAGACGACTGTGAGTTTGCCGAATGGAGACTACTTCTTCTTGGGTCAAGCGTTGCTGCCCGGTAAATACTTCGTTCGCGAGGTTCAGCAGCAAGGCTGGCATCAGACTTCCCCGTTGAATCCGGACTATTACACGGTCGTCCTCGTTGATGGTGCAGATCCAGATATATTTGGCGATCCGGACCCCACTTCGTACGACTTCCAGAACGCCCAGTGTAACGTCGTTGGGAACGCCGCGGATGGCTCGGTCATTGCAACCATCACACCAGCACATCCCGGCATCTTGACAATTTGGGTGGATTCCGGCGCATCGATTTCTGATGTTCAGATCGTCCAGGGTGCTCCGGCCAACGGTAGTACGTTTTCCGCCTATGACGGTGCAGGCGGGCTCACAACCGGTCTTTCGAATGTGGCCGGTAGAGAGGAAGAGGCTCAGTTGGTTCTTTCCGGCCAGGACCTGTCGCGAGTCGACATTCTGGTTACCGCTGCCCATGTCGCCGAGGAAGACTCTTTCGCAGTTACGGTCAGTGGTTCGGCGGGTGCAGCGACGTTGCGATGGTTGAACGCAGTCAATGTCGATGTCGCCGGAACATTGGCCCTAAAGATTGAAGGAAGTGAATGTGGGGAATTGATCGCGGTGGGAGACGACCACGTTCCTGGTGGCGCCGGTCTAGGAGAGGAGATTGGAGGTCCGTCCGACGCCAAGGCCATCTTCATTGGCACACACAGCAGTCCGATTGCAAACGGCGTGGTCCAGACCGCGAGCGGCATCAAGTACCGGACCGACATTATCGACGCGATGTTCGGTGCGCCGACCATCTCACGTGTTGAGATCAATGGCAACGATGGCGACGACGTCATTCGTGTCACGGATAAGATCAGCCAGCAATCGACGCTGAACGGCGGTGTCGGCAACGACAACATCCGTGGAGGTGCCGGCAAGGCGACCATCTTTGGTGGACCTGGACATGACTTGATGGTCGGTGGCGGCGCCGACGATGTGCTCATTGGCGGCGATGGTGATGACTCCCTGGTAGGATTGGCAGGTGCCGACCGCGCCTTTGGTGGCAAAGGCAACGACTGGATCGCGGGCGGGGCGGACAACGACGCCTTGTTGCGAGGCGGCGACGGCGATGACCGCATCTCCGGTGGCGCTGGCGGCGATCGTTTACTTGGTGACGCCGATGCAGACTTGCTCTATCGCGACGGCGCGGACCTGTTGGTGAGCGGTGGCACTCCGGTTAGCACACCGCCGGATCCCGTCGATGATGCTTTGCTGGATCTCATCGACAACTACTGGAACGACGAGTTCGACGGCGACGGCGACGATACGCTTGATGAATTGATCGATTGCTTCGTTAGAAGAATCTGTGGGTGAAGTTGGGTTCCGGGAGCGCGCCGAG
>CAYTDF010000360.1:0-5706 GCA_964436365.1 uncultured bacterium
CATATCAGCGCGAGAAGCCCACCCAAAACAAGGTACGGCCCGAACGGAATCTTCGTATACCCAGGATCGACAGTCTCGGGAGTCAGTTCATCCGAAGGTGGATTGTCCCGCGCTCCGACATTCCGTAGCGACCGTTGGGCTGCGAACTTGGCGAGTATTCCCGCGATTGAACCGATGAGGGTTGCGAGAAAGATCGCCAGCAAGACATTTTGCCAGCCGAGAAAAGCCCCCACAAACGCCATGAGTTTGACGTCGCCGAAGCCCATGGCTTCCTGTTTGAATGCCGCATGGCCAAGGATGCGTATTGTCCAGATCACCCCGCCGCCCAGAGCGAGACCGAGAAGACTGGGTACGATGTGCTCGACAAGCAACCCAGTCGGCACCGGCGAGACCTGAGCGCCGAGCGCCACCAACGGCCCCGCAATCATGCCGGTGATGTTGATTCGGTCAGGAATGTACTGATGATCCCAGTCGATTCCCGAAAGAACCACCCACGACCAGACCAGGATTATGTAAACGAGTGTCGCGGGCACGAACCCAGTCGCCCATACCACCAGCGCAAATAACCCACCGGTGAGCATTTCCACGATCGGGTAGCGGACGCTGATTGGGAACTCACAGGTTTTGCATCGTGCGCCCAGCATCATCCAAGAAATGAGGGGGATGTTCTCTCGCCAGGTCAATCTTGTCCCACAGTGTGGGCATTTGGATCCCGGCGAGACGATGGACATCTCTAGCGGAATTCGGTAGATGCAGACATTTGCGAAGCTGCCGGCGCAGGCTCCGAAGATGAATGCGACGCATGCCCAGAAGGTCGGCGGGAGATCGAGAAACCAAGTGTCCATGAGGCACCCTAACGGTCTGTATGGGTGAACGTCAAATCCACGCGGGTAGCGTTGGAGCCTTAGGGCGATAGAATAACCATTGTCGTGGGTTCGCTCGTCAGGCGTGCCGGAGACTCTGGAGGATTGTCGCAGAGTCTCTTTCGGCAGAGGAGAACCTCTGGGGAAACGCTCGATTGGGCCGACCTGGAGTATCCGGTATCCAGGGGGATACGTTATTGGACAGGCAGTCTATAGTAAGCTGCATGGAAGCCGCTGAATCGACGAGACTTCAGCGGCCTCGGTTTTAACCGTTCGGCAATGGAAACAGAACAGTCTTGGGAGCGACCTTGAACATGGGTTATCTGCGACGCAAACGAGCCAATTTCGCGACTGCCGGTCTCTTGGGCGAGCTGTTGAGAGGAGAACCCATCGTATCTCCCCAAAGTGGTGTCCATCTGAAAGAGACTGAACGCCCGACCCCTGGGGGAACTTCGTGCGCCCAACGGTTTCTTTCGGCGGACAAGATTCTCGAGAGACGCTCTCGCGGCGGAGAGCTCGTGACCCTGGTGGTTTCCTTCGCAGTTCTCGGGGTGCTGTTTGGAGGGTGCGCCATTCCTGGAGTTCACCACGAGTCGGTGGTTATCGTGGAGCCGACCCCGGTCCCGGAAGAGACCCCACCATCCGAGCCGACACCCGTTCAGGAAAGCACGCCTGTCGAAGAGCCTAGCGAACCGGAAGAATCCCAATCCCCAACCGAACCGGCCGAAGGCACCGACGGCAGTGAGCCGACACCCGATCCAACTCCTGAACCCGAGGCACCCAGCGGGGCGCTTACGGCGAAGCAGGAACGTGAAGTGCAGCGTTTGATGCTGCAAGGGCAACTTCAAAACAAAGCCGGGAATCTCGACGGATCGCGTACGCTGTATGAAAAGGCACTGAACCTGACGCCGGATTCCACGTTCGTCTTGCTTCGCCTGGGCCGTGTCTATCTGGAATCCGAGCAGCCGGAGAAGGCTCTCGAACTGGCGACTCGGGCCGCCGACGCGGAACCCGAGAACGCCGACGCCCAGAGCCTCTTGGTCGAATCCTGGTCGAGTCTCGGCAGTTTTGCGGAGGCGCTGCAGGCGGCGAAACGGGAAGTTGCGCTGAATCCGAAATCGGTTCGCGGGTACCGTCACGTCGCGGAACTGGCGACCCAGTTGGGCGACCAGGAGGCGGCGATCGACGCTCTGGAGAAACTGGCGTATCTGGATATGCGCGACGGTTCGTATTGGCGTTTGCGTTTGGGAGGGCTGTTGGCTTCGGTTGGACGTGTGGAGGAAGCGATCGAGGTTTACAGGCAGGTTCTCCAGCAATCTCCGAATCATTTCGAGATATGGCGGAACGTTTCGGAACTTCTGGAGCGTATGGGGCGTGTGGAAGAAGCGATCGAGACCTACCGGCAGCTGCTTCAGAAGAATCTCCCCGAGGCCGAGAAGCGCGAAGTACACTACAAACTGGCCGAGACTCTGCAAAAGCGTGGCGCGTACGCGGAGGCGTATGCCGAGTATCAGGCGGTCCGAGAGCAGATTCCCGACGATCCGCGGTCCTGGTACGGGCAGATCGAACTCCTCGTTCAGCAGAAGCGGTACGAACAAGCGATTAGTGAAATCAAGGGCTACCTCGCCCGGTACCCGTTCGAAGTGAGTTTGAACGTGGCGCTCTTCCATCCGGTCTGCGAGCTGGCGTTGGGAAACGACGAGGAAGCCGTGCGCTCGTTTCTGAAGATCATCGATGCGGTTACGAACAACCCCAAAGCGACAGCCTTGGACCACTACCTTCTGGGTGAGAAGGCTCTGAATCCCGCTTACCGCAAGGCGGCTGTGAGCACGGGACAAGACGAACGTATGGGTGAACTCCTGTTGCAGGCCCAAGCGACGGCGCCGAAGTCGTTGCTTATCCCCGCAGCGCTACTGATGCTCGAACGTGAACTGGGTCGTGAGACGGCGAAGTCGGCCAATGTGGCGGAACTCGCCCGCCGTCTCTGCCAGACACCGACGGATGCCGCAGACCGAGTGGGGAACAATATCTGGGTTCGGGAGACCATCATGCTCCTGGGCCTGTACTCCAAGACCCCCGATGTCCTGGCGGAGACGCTCTTGCGTCAGCCGGAGGATCCGAACAATTCGGGTACGTGGGATTTTTGGTTTGAGCGGTTGGTGCATCTTCTCAACGAAGGGACGAGCGCCCAAAAAATCCGCGATCTCCCCACTGGGGACGCGGTACGCGAACGGCTCCGAGCGTTCCTTGAAAAGAAGCCGGACAGCCGTCTGACCCGCCTGGCTTTGGTTCGTACGGCACCAGATTCGGAACGTGAAGCGGCTGGGGTCGCGTTCTTGCACTGGCTGGAGGAGTTGATTGGACGAAAAGAGGCGGAGCAGGTTGAAGAGAGCGTTACCACCATCCTCTCAGGCGACCTACTCGAAACCTTCACGGACGAAACCTTGACCGATCCGTTGCTGCGAACACTCTCACTGGCGGAAAACAAGTTTCCCGACAACGGACTGTATGGTTACGCACACGGTTTGGCGCTTACGATCGCTAAACGCGACATGGAAGCCGAAGCGAAATTCAAACAAGTCACGGCCCAATTGAGCGCGGACGTTCTCTGGTACGCCTCGTCGAAAAAACGCCTGGCATGGATCTACGACCGGCAGGAACGCTTGGACGATGCGCTAGAAATTTTGCTGGAGCTGCAGGAACTCAACGACCAAGACCCAGATGTCTTCCGGCACCTGGCGATGCTCTACGACAAGATGGACCGCGTCGAGGCGATGGAGGAAGCCGGCAACAAACTGATTCTTCTGACACCCCAGGATGCGGAGTCCCACAATCTGTTGGGGTATCTCTACGCTGTGCGGGACATGAAACTCGATACGGCGTTGGAACTGGTCCAGCGTGCGCTCGAACTCAAACCGGATGATGGTAATATTACCGATAGCCTGGGGTGGATCTACTACCGTCTCGGGTTCTACGACCGTGCGGCGGAAACCCTGGAACATGCGCGTGAACTTACGGGTGAAGAGCATCCGGTTATTCTGGATCACCTCGGGGACGCCTACTCGAAAACAGGTCGGCTGCAACAGGCGACGCCGCTCTGGAAAATGGCCCTGGAGATCGGCCCGAAGTTTCCATACGAATTCACCCAGGATTTCCAGGAGAACGTCCGTAAGAAGATACTCGACGCCGGCGAGAAGATTCCCTAAGACCGTGTGCCGGGAGAGTGACACAGCGAAAGGCTCGGGATGGACCGGCGTGAATTTCTAAAGACCGCGGGGTTAGGTGCGTGCATCGGCGCACATACCCTCTCCTCATTCTCCAAATCCTCCACCTCCAAGAGACCCAACATCGTCCTCTGCATGGCCGACGACCAAGGGTGGGGGGATATGGCCTATACCGGCCACCCCGTTCTCAAGACGCCCCATTTCGATGCGATGGCCGCGTCCGCGTTGCGGTTCGACCATTTCTACGCCGCCGCGCCGGTCTGTTCGCCGACCCGGGGGAGTGTCATGACGGGCCGCCACCCGAACCGCTTCGGCTGTTTCCGATGGGGTCATACACTTCGGCCGCAAGAAATCACGGTCGCGGAAGCCCTTAAGGCCGCGGGCTACATCACCGGACACTTTGGGAAATGGCACCTCGGCTCTGTGCGCGAGGGTAGCCCGGTCAATCCCGGCGCAAGCGGATTCGACGAGTGGCTCTCCGCGCCGAATTTTTTCGACAACGACCCGATACTGAGCCGTGAGGGCGTGGCCGTGCAGACGGAAGGCGAGAGCTCTACAGTGACCGCCAACGCGGCCATCGAATTTATCCGCCAACACGCGAACTCGTCACAACCCTTCTTGGCCGTTGTCTGGTTTGGCTCACCCCACGGCCCGCATCAGGCAGTCGACCGGGACCGCGAAGCGTACCAAGACCAAGAGAAGAAACTGCAACATTTCTACGGTGAGATCACCGGGATGGATCGTGCGTTCGGCGCACTTCGTCAGGAACTGCGAACACTCGGTATTCATGAGAATACAGTTCTTTGGTACTGCAGCGACAACGGAGGACTTCCTAATGTCGGCTCGACCGGCGGCCGTGGGAACAAAGGCAATATCTACGAAGGCGGTCTGCGTGTACCCGCGATGCTGGAGTGGCCTGCCCGGATTCCAGGTTTCCGCCAGACCGACATGCCCTGCAATACGTCGGACATCTTTCCCACACTTCTCGAAATCGCCAATCCCCAACAGGAAAGCCTGCCACCCTTGGATGGGATCAGCCTCGTGCCCCTGCTCGACGGAAAAACGGAGACTCGATCCCAACCCATGGGGTTCTGGGATTACCCCGCTCGCGGTATCAGCACACCGAGCAAGGAATGGATGACCGAACTCCTGGAAGAGCAACGATCCGGGAAAGAGCCCAGCGAGACCTCACGCCTTCACCTGGATGCCGGAAAACTCGGGGAGCCCCACCCCGAAGATGTCTACCCGGGTCACGCGGCCTGGCTGGATTGGCCGTGGAAACTACATCGAATCCACGAGGAGTCGGACGACATCAAGATGGAACTGTATAGCCTCGACGCCGATCCAGAAGAAGGAAACGATGTCGCGACCCAACTGCCCCAACGCGTCAACTCCATGCGCTCCGAACTCGAACGGTGGCAGGGGTCCGTCATCCGTAGCCTCAACGGCGCGGACTATCTGTGAAGACACGACATTTTTTGGAAACATGCTACGTTCTGTGGAGTGGGAGCCAACTCAGACACGGGCTCCCGAGGAACAGAACATCATGCAAGACGCTCCCCATGAGACCGCCAAGCGCGCGGGCTTCACATTGATCGAACTGCTGATCGTGGTTGCGA
>CAYTDF010000361.1:0-3056 GCA_964436365.1 uncultured bacterium
CTTCGATGGGACGGCCGAGGCTATCCACCACACGCCCCAGCAAGGCTTCTCCAACCGGGACCGAAAGAATGCGGCCGGTACGTTTCACCGGGTCGCCTTCTTTGATCTCGGTATCGATGCCGAGAAGCGCCACACCGACGCAGGACTCCTCCAAGTTCAGCACGACGCCCATGACGTTGTGGGTGAACTCGAGCAGTTCGCCCGCCATGGCTTTTTCCAGGCCATAGACGGTTGCGATGCTGTCGCCCACCTTCAGCACGGTCCCGACTTCCTGCAGTTCGAGTCCGCTTTGGTATTGTTGGATTTCCCGTTCGAGAACAGAGGTAATCTCTTCAGGTCGAAGGGGCATGATAGTCTCCTCCTCGCCCCTGGGCACACGGCCCCGGGAGCGGGTGTCAGTCGGTTACGCCGTGATCGGAGCCACGGCTTGCCCTAGGGTCTCTCGCAAGCCTTGCAGCTGTCCCCGGAGGCTCATGTCGATCATCCAATCCTCGTATTGGAGAAGGATGCCGCCGATCAGTTTCTCGTCCACGCCGAAACGGGGACGAAACTTCAGTCCGGTACGGATCTCCAACGCGTTCTTCACTTCGCGCCGAAGTTCCTCATCGATCTCCACTGCGGTCAGAACACGCACGGAGTGAATCCCGAGGGCTGTTTCGATCGCGGTTACGAACTCCGCGAGCATATCGATCAGACAGAAACAACGGTCCTTATCGATACAGATTCGGATGAGGTTATAGAGGTGTTCCGGGATTCTTCCCTCAAAGACTTTCTGTGTCAGCAGGTGCTTGTCTTCGGTGGAAATGTGGGGGCCCTCGAGGAAGGCCATAAACTCTTTCCGGGTCTCCAGCATGTAGCCGAGGACTTCGGCGTCACTCAGGGCCTCTTGAAGCGGAATTCCCGCTTTTTGGACCACCGAGAGCAGCGCCTCCGCGTAGACTTTTGTGACGAGAGGTTCGTCTGCCATATCAGTTCCTCGACGCCTGGGTCACGAACTCACGGACCAGCGAACGGTGTTGATCGGTATCGAGCTTCTCTTTGAGCAGACGTCCGGTCAGTTCGATGATGAGGTCGACAGAGCGTTCTTCCAGGACGGTCTGGGCTTTGGCAAGTTCCAGTTCCACATTCCGTTTGCCCTGGTCCATGATGTCGCGTGCCTCATCCCGCGCCTCTTGCTGGATCTTATCCGCGATTGTTCGGCCCTCTTCGACCGCTGCGTTGATCCGATCGCGCGCTTCGCCTTCGATCTCACGCATTTTGGCTTCGTACTCGGCCAGCCGTTCTTGGGCTTGCTTGTCGAGTTCTTCAGCGTGTTGAATCTGGCCTTCAATTTTTTCGCGGCGGTCGTCGATCGTCGCCAGGATCGGCCCCCAGGCATACTTTTTCAGGACCAAGAAGACCACCAAGAAGGCGATCATCTGGGTGACCAGCATACCTATTTGTATCAGTTCCATGGTGCTTCTCCCTTGGGTCTCACCGCTCATGGCCCGCTGCACGAAACCGAGTGGGAACAGAATCCCCGCGCCGGTATCTGGTTCGCGGGTCGGCAGGACCGGGAACGCCGACCGCTGCCACGACACTCCGTCTTGTCGATCAGTGAACGGGCAGAGCGCCGGTTCTTTCCATCAAGCGCCGATTTTTCCACTCAGGAGGAAGACGATGAACAGTGCGTAAATCGTCAAGGCTTCGATGAGCGCCCCGCCGATGATCATCGCGGTCTGAATCTTTCCGGCGGCTTCCGGTTGGCGTCCAATGGCTTCCATCGCGGATCCGACGGCGCGGCCCAGACCCAAACCGGATCCGACTGCTGCAATCGCTACCGCCAGCGGCAGTGCAAAGCCCAAGGCTACTGAATAATCTGCAAACAAGCTCATAGGATTCTCTCCTTCACCCACAGTGGGGATATCCAAGATCCGCCCGACTGGGCGGTTTATTGCCAGTTTACGCTTCTCCCACGGGACTTGGCCCCAGGAGAAGCCTCGGTATCGCCGTGCCGGATCCGCGAAGCGGAGCGTACGGCGATCGGTTTACCGCGGCGCTCAGTGTGCTTCCGCCGCGTGGCCTTCCTCTCCATGCTCACTGTGTTCTTCGTGATGGCTCATCATCAGGATGTAGATCGATGAGAGTAACGTGAAGACCACGGCCTGAATGGTTCCACAGAGCAAAGCAAGAAAGATGAAGGGGATCTGCAACGGTATGCCGACGAGACCGTGGGCGAACCAAAGCGAAGTGACCCCGACAAATGTAAACGCCGCAATCAGGGCGTCTTCACCTGTGATGTTTCCGAACAGACGCAATGCCAACGACATTGGCTTGATGAACTCTTCCATGATGTGCAGCGGCGCCATGAGCGGCACCAGGCACCAACCGATAACATCCCGGGGGCTGCCGATGAGATGATCGAAATACCCCAGAATGCCCAGTTCGCGGATCCCGTTGATCTGAACGTAGAAGAAAACAACGATCGCCAGCGCGGCGGTTGTATTCAGCGCCGAGGGCACTGTTCCACCGGTCGGGGAGTGCCCACCCGGGACCAGCCCCAGCATGTTGTTGCACCAGATGTAGATAAACAGCGTCCCCAGGAAGGGGATATGGCGGCGGACCTTCGCGTGGCTTCCGTAGATCTCCGCGAAGAAATCGTACAACCCCTCGATCAGAAGTTCTGCGAACGACTGGAGCCGATCCGGAACGATCTGCAATCGCTTGCGGACTTTCGCAAAGAAGACGATCAAGCCGATGCCGATTAGACTCGAAAAAATCGTGAGTTCGTAGTGGTGCAAGAATTGGAAGAATGGATGATGGGGGTGGTGGGGATCGTCGCCGCTGAACTCGATCAACAGTGAGATCACATTGGGCAACGCTTGTGGGACCGAATCGCCTCCGCCTTCAGAGGACGCGAACGTAGCGCTCACGGGCATAACCAGCAGGTACAGTATAATCAGTGCCGAAAAGGCTTTCATGAAGAGGCTCCGGTCGAATCTTCTTTTGGGGCATCTGCGCTTTCGTCCCGCTGATTGTTGTGGCCGACACCGAGAGAAATGGCCACAGCCTTCAGA
>CAYTDF010000361.1:3093-5698 GCA_964436365.1 uncultured bacterium
GTGTGGAAACCCACAACGACCCCAGGTGGTGAACAATTATAGGTCAAAAGTAGAAAAATTCCCGAGCCATAGAGTACTGGAAACTTGACCAATATCCATAATACGCCCCTAGAGGCCTCTGTTTTCCAGATGAAGGAGATGACCAACTGGCAGATTGCCCAGACGTTGGCGACGCTCCACAGTGAAGCGAGACAGAAAGATGTGGCCCAGATCGGCGACCGGAGAGCGAGGAACGGCGTAAACAGAAAGGTCACGATAACCGCTGTGCGTAGGCTCCTGTACACGAAATCCACGTTCATGCTCACACCGTCAATCTTCCCGGTTCGCAAGTTCGATCAGCTGCAGAGCCACCCGGCCCCCCGCAACAATTCCCAGCAGAGCGCCGAGGCATCCCAGCCATGGTTCCGTGCCCAGCCAACTGTCTACGAAACTGCCACCGAAATAGCCCAGAGCGATGCCACCCGCGAGTGCGGTCGGTATTCCGGAAAGGGTACCGGCCTTTCGGTAGGCTTTTCTGCGATCCGGATCCCATACCATTCTGCGAACTCACACCACAATTAATAAGATCGGAGTCGTGGGAGTTGTCCCCATTCAATCGGCCCCAATTCAGCGGCGACAATCGAGCGCTCTTCAAGGGCTCTCTTACCGTTGGCAACCTAGATGCGCGCGACTCGGGGGTCAAGACGGTATACCGTCTGTCTGTTTCCACGGGGTCATCGCAGGTCGATGACCAGCGGCTCTCGCTCGATACGCAAGCGTGTGGGTTGAGGCGCCGAAGCCGAAAACACCTTCGTATCACTGTGAATAGATATCTCTGTCTCTGTTGGGGAGGCGGTCCGTGCCCGCCAGACGACACGAAGAACTTCGCCGCCAATCTCGGATTCGTCGCTTTCGCCGGTCTGCACGACACACTTATAGCGGCCGCCCGGGCGGACGTAGTCCCGGAAATCAACGGACCCTCGGCCTCGCCAGCACGAGCCCGGATGGCTGACCACCGGCTGCAGGATATCGGGGTCGTAAGACAACGTGACTTCTAACCGTCGCAGATTCGCCCCCTTTTCGATGCCGATGGCGGTCTCGATCAGCTCGCCGCCCTGGAACCGCCTCGACCGTGAGGTCTCAAGGTCGAGATCGTCTCCCCAAACCAAACTCATGTTGCGTGAACGCGACCCACTCCGCACCAAAATTGCCTGGGGCTCACCGACCGGTCGGAAATGAAGGGGGAGAGAGGTGTGGCTCACGGTGGCCTCGATGAGTTTCAGTTTACTGAAGCCCTGGTTGCTGTTCCTAGGACGAAGACGTATCGTGGCCAGCACACCGTCACCTGTCGCTCCCGAGCCGGGTTGGGCGGCGCTTCCGCCCTGAAGCCTGAGCACGCCTTGTTCCGCGATCACCGACGCGTGGACTTGAGCCCCCGGAACCGCCTCCCACCACGCACCACCCTGGACCTCTTCTTCTAGGATCGTGAGACCGTCGGGGCTGAACTGGAATTCGGCGATCCATCCCGATATCTCCTCCGCGCCGGTCATGAGTACCTCGACCTGTCCACTGGATGTGACCGGTCTTCCTCTGGACGAGTTCGCAGAGCCCCTATCTGTCGGTGGATACGGATCGGCGGCCATGGTCACGTTCGCCGGCGAGAGCCTCAGCTGTGTGCGCCACGCCGGAGGGAGCCAGACCGGTGGATCGCCTTCGAAGTGGGTGAACGCCAACGCCTTCGCGAGGGGAAGGTCCTGGCGAATGAATCCCGGAACCGGCTGACCGTCCGCGTCGTGCACGGCGCCATGTGCATCCAGCAAGTAAACTGTCCCGTCTGGCAGCACGGCCATATCGACGACCGGAGTCGCCTCGGCGATTCGCTCCAAGCCCAGTTCCGAGCGCCACGGGTCTCCGCGATAGATACGGCCATCCGCGCAGGCCACCACGACTTCCGATACTCCGGGGACAAGACTCGCCGCGACGGCCCCCCGATGCCCTGTCCGGTGGATCACAACGCCATTTTGGAGGGTCACGAGACCGCCGATTTCATCGAGAAAAAGATGGCGTTCTGTAGCCGAGCCCACATGGATACGTTTCCATTTTCGGCCTCTGGGAAGGTGAAACGGGATCGGCTTTCGACTCAGACCCTGTTGGAAGAAGACCCGGCCGCCGCGTGTCAGAAGCCACACGCCTTGCTTTCGTGCATCCCACCGGGCATCGACAATCACCTCCTCGGGATTCCATCGAGCCGAGGGGGGCAGAGGTGCACGCACCAAAGGCATCAAGTGCCCCTGCTCTAGAAGTACGTACCCGTCGCGTCCGACCGGTGCGAGCCGTTCCGCCGCCAGCGCGATGGTGTCCGGCACACGGATCGTTACCGACTCCGTACCCGAATGGAGGTTCACGCCTTGCACTTCACCGGTGCCGTTCAGGACGAGCAACCAGCCAGTCTCGTCCGTCTCCGATGCGTGGACCGTCGTCGTGCCCAAGACCGCGAAGGCTAGGACCAACGGAGCGATGCCGCAGCATCTAGAGCGTCTCTCGAAAGTTCTTTCCGGTAGCGCGCACGAAGTTCCCGCGAAAGTCGAGCGTTTAGCGCCTTCCAACTGGAAAGAACTTCTTGGAG
>CAYTDF010000362.1:0-4665 GCA_964436365.1 uncultured bacterium
ACCACGGACGGTTGCGCGGCAGACAAGGCTTCTCGTGCATGGACGACGAAGCCGTCGTATTCGTGAGTTGGGAGGAAGCCACCGCGTATTGTGAATGGCTCTCCGAGAAAGAAGGGCTCCCCTATCGGCTCCCGACGGAGGCCGAGTGGGAATACGCGTGCCGTGCGGGAACAGAGACACCGTTCAGTACGGGGAACACGCTGCCCCCGGCGTTCCACAAGAACGTCTTCGAATCCTGGCACCCGGATCCGAATCCCTCACGGATAACGGAGAAGTTCCGTTACCCCGAACGCCGCTTCAAAGACAACATCGTGCCACTGACAGTCGGGCAGACACCGGCGAACGCATGGGGCCTGTTTGACATGCACGGGAACGTCGAAGAGTGGTGTCTGGACTGGTATGGACCATACAGATCCGGCAAGCAGCTCGACCCCGTCGGATGCGAAAGCGGGGAGTTCCGGGTTGCACGAGGAGGGAGTCACTCTACTGAGTTATACTTCTTGCGCTCGGCCAACCGCATGGGCACATTGCCTGAGGATAAATCATGGCTTGTCGGATTTCGCGTGGCCATCGGACCGTTGCCGAAAACAAAGCCCACTCCACCGGCTCCGCTAACCCTGAATCAACAGGGCGTTCGTCTCGAAACGCCCGCCGATATCGAGACCGGACCCGACTCGTCACAACCCTACTTCGAGGGGCCGCGTCGTTTCGTGAAGATCGATGAGGACGCGCACGGTCCGCTTTTCATCGACCATAATCACGACCCGGGGATCGTTCCATGCCCCAACGGCGATCTACTCGCGATTTGGTACACCACCTCCAGAGAAAAAGGCCGCGAACTGTGCCTTGCGGCAAGTCGCTTGCGTTACAAAGAGGAAGCCTGGGAACCGGCGTCGCTGTTTTGGCTTGCCCCCGATCGCAATCTGCATTCCCCCTCAATCTGGCTCGATAAGGAGACCGGAACAATCTATCAATTCGTCGGACTCTCCGCCGCGGCCACTTGGGGAAATCTCGCCGCCGTCATGCGCACATCGACCGACAGCGGCGCAACGTGGTCGAAAGCGAGACTCATTTCACCGGAGCACGGTCTGCGCAATCAGATGTCCGAGCCGGTTATCCGTACCCGCGACGGCGCGCTTATGGTTGCGTGCGACGCCAATGCCGTTGGCGGCACATCCCTGCTGGTCAGTCGTGACAACGGCAAGACCTGGGCCGACTCGGTCGGGGCAATACGCGGCATTCACGGTGGCGTCGTGGAACTGACAGACGGCCGCCTGTTCGGCCTCGGCCGTGGAAACAGTATCGACGACCGGATGCCCGCCAGTTATTCCACGGATCATGGGAAAACATGGACATACGCGGCCAGCCCGTTCCAACCCATCGGCGGTGGACAACGCCTTGTCCTGCTGCGTCTTCAAGAGGGGCCAATTATGCTCGTCTCCTTTGCCAAAGAGGTCGAAATGATCGATGGAGCGGGAAAGAAGAATACGTGCTCGGGCATGTTCGTAGCGTTGAGCTACGATGAAACCGAGAGCTGGTCCGCAATGCGGCTCGTCACTCCCGGCGGCCCATCGCGAGAGACTGGCACACTCGATAACCGGCCGTTCACCCTCAGCGATGTGTCGGCGGAGCCACGAGGCTATCTCGCCGGATGCCAAGGATACAATGGCGTCATTCATATCATCAGCAGTTTCCAGCATTACACCTTCAATCTGGCCTGGATCGCGGATGGAACGCGATAAGGACCGCACCATGCAATATCAACAAGGACTCTCTCGAAGATATGGAGAAGGAATAATGGGTTTCCGAAGGCTACTGAATGTGGCGTCAGCGGTGCTGGTTCTTCTGTGTGGAGCGAGCGGTGTAGGAAGTGGGGCGGGAGCGAATCTGCCCCGATCGATCGATCTTTCCAAGGCCGTAATCGTCACGACCGACAGCAGCCCTGTGATCGCCAACGCCGCGAAGATGCTGCAAGAGGAGATACAGAGACGCTCCAATCTCAAAATGCCTGTGACATACGGGTCCTGCCCAAAAAGGACCCCCGCGATCGTTTTGGGTACGGTGAAGAACATGCCCGGCGGGTTCGAGAAGCCCACGGAGGCCAAAGTACCGGATGCACCGGAAGCCTACACAATTCATGTTGACCTGACATCAAGAAAAGCACCTACAGTGGTTCTCGTCGGGCGCGACGATCGCGGTGTGCTGTTCGCCGTGGGACGGTTCATCCGCGAGGCGTCCATCAACACGGATAGCGTCGAACTGCCTGGAAGGACTGTGATGTCGACAGCGCCGCGTCACTCTATACGCGGCCACCAGCTCGGCTTTCGCAACACGGCCAACAGCTACGACGCGTGGGACCTGGAAACCTACGAGCAATTCATCCGCGATTGCATCATCTTCGGAGCGAACTCCATCGAGTTGATCCCATCTCTCGATCCCAAGCGAAAGAGCGGCCCGGTGATGCCAGTCTCTCAACGGTCGATGAACGTGCAACTGGCGGAGTTGCTCCACGCCTACGGCCTTGATGTCTGGCTCTTTCTCCCTCTTGGGGGACATGTCGAGAATCCGGACGAATGGCAAGCGGAACTCGACGCGAGAGACGATCTCTTCGCCGCGTATCCGGCAGTCGACCATGTTATGGTTCCCGGTGGAGACCCCGGCCATACCACGCCCGAGCTCTTGATGCCGTGGTTGGCGGATATGTCCACGGTCTTGAGAAGCCGTTTTCCAAATGCTGGGCTGTGGGTCTCGAACCAGGGTTTCACCCACGAGCAGAACGATACGTTTCTCCAGTACCTGCAAGAAAAGCAACCGGACTGGCTGACCGGTGTCGTCTTCGGACCCTGGGTAAAGACCAGTCTGAAGGAAATGCGCGAACGCACCCCGGACCGGTATCTTTTGCGACGCTACCCGGATATCACCCATAGCGTACGTTGCCAGTATCCCATGCCCGAATGGGACTGCACTTTTGCCCAGACACTGGGGCGGGAGTTCACGAATCCCCGGCCAGCGGATATGGCCCGAATCCACAATTTGTTTGCGGACGATGCGAACGGTTTTGTCACCTACTCGGACGGATGCCACGACGACCTGAATAAGATGATCTGGACAGCCATGGGCTGGGATCCCGATGCGGATGTCAAGAAGATCGTGGAAGAGTACAGCCGCGTTTTCTTCGGTGAAGCGTACGCGGAAGAGATCGCCCGGGGTATCTGGATGCTGGATTCCAATTGGCGCGCGCCCGGGCTCCACGGAGAAGGTATCGACACAACACTCGCTCACTGGCTGAGCGTCGAAGCACGAGCGGGCAACGTGTTGACGGACAATTGGCGCTTTCAGCTCTATCTGCTACGGGCCGTCTGCGACGCCTATCTGCGTGCAAGGCTGATCGCAGATACAGAACAAGAACGCCGGGTGTATGCGGCGTTGGAGCGCGCGGGTATGGATGGCGCGAACCAAGCCTTGGCCAAGGCCGCCCGGATACTCCGCGCCGAAGGTCCAACTCGGGTGCGTCACGATCTGCGCGTGCGGATTGAAGAGCTCGCGCTGAAGTTACATGCGAGTATCGGTATGCAGTATTCCGTGCTCGAACCCTACCGAGCAAGCAACACCGAGCGGGGCGCTGTGCTGGACGCCATCGACCGGCCATTGAATGACCGGCCGTGGCTCATCAAGCAATTCGAGGAAATTCGAGCGATGGACAGCCCGACGGAGCAGCTCGTCCGAATCGACAAACTCGTTCACTGGGAGTCGCCACATCCGAACGCTCTCTACGACGATCTTGGGTGCGTGGGGAAACAACCGCACCTGGTCAGGCAGTCCGATAGGTCGTCGGATCCGGGATTCGTATCCGGTCCACAAGAAGAGCATAACGGAGGCTTGGATGGGCAGTCCCGGACCGCCAAGGATATTCGGCTATCCTGGCTCGACCAGGCGCAAACCTTGTTCGGCGTGCCCCTCAAGATGCACTACGACTCGCTTGACCCGAGCGCAGCCTATCGCATCCGAATCACCTATGCCGGACGGTATAGAGCCACGATGCGCCTGCTGGCGGACGGAAACCACGAGATCCACGGCCCGTTGCCGCAACCGAATCCGACCTGGCCGGTCGAGTTCAATGTGCCACGCGAAGCGACGGAGGATGGTGTTCTCGATCTGGAATGGCAGTTGGTCAACGGGCGGGGCTGTCAAGTGGCGGAGGTCTGGCTCATCCCCGAACCTGCAAAGTGAGGACGGCCCACCGGCTCCGCAACCACCCTAGGGGAAGGTAACCGCGCCACGAAAACGTCAAACACGGCGTCACACCACAAGGCTAAAGGGCGTTGCGACTCATGGATATTCCTGAGGTTTTTCCGGTTCTCGCCGGTACCCGCATGCGCTATGGTATAAGGGCAGGTCGGAGGACGGTGTTCCGCTCTAGACGACGCGGAACACCGGTGTCTCCCGGAAGAGATTCTTGGTACGTCAAAAACAACGTAACGGTAGAAGGGTAACAGACCATGAAACCACTCGCGACATCCCTCCTAATTTTGCTGCTTTCCGCGGGCGTGTCACCCGGCAAGACTCTGGTCTACAACGAGTTGAATACAGTCAACCTGAGAGATAGGGGAATCCCAGCCGACGAACGAAGCACGAATGTCCTCGTTTCTACCGAACACGGTCTCT
>CAYTDF010000362.1:4684-5677 GCA_964436365.1 uncultured bacterium
ATTCGATCCGCAGAGCCAAGAGATTAAGGTCCTGGCGACAATCGAAGGTCCGAATACGATCATGCGGGGAATGGTCGTAGACGGCGATACGATTTATGTCGGCACCATGTTGAGCGAACGGCAAGTCTGGATGAAGGAACACGGAAGCGACGAGGCCTGGGAATTCGAAGACGTAAACCTGCTCCCCATTCGTGAATCCTACAACACAGGTCACCTGTACAAAATATCCAACATCCAAAGCGACCGCCCAGCGATCGAGGATTTGGGAACGCCCGTACCGAATCAAGGGATTCACACAATGGCGATCGACCGGGAACGAGGACTGGTCTACGGGGTCACCTCTCCCAATGGAAGGTTCTTCATCTTCGACACGGCAACGAACAGAACCGAGCAGACAGCCTTCGGTCATACCTATACGAACGTCTCCAATCATCGAGTAGCCTTCGTCGAGACGGAGAGAGAACTGGCCGATCTCACCCCCGGCGAGGGCGAGTGGAATAACCGGCTTATCCCCAAAGCGATGCACGTGATGCCTGACGGCCGCCTCTACACCTCCGGCTGGCGCGGTCAGATTCTGCAATACGATCCCACCGTCGAAGCGATCGCGGAACGTTTCAGCGCAGTCGGCTACATCCCTTCCGTCCCCGGGCGTCAGCACTGGAACCGGATCGATACAATCGTCGCGAACGCTGAGACGCTCTATATGGGGACCTCTGACGGATACATCATTCGACTCAATACGAAGACAGGCGAAATGGATAACCTGGGCAAGCCGATCCGGGCCATCGAGGTCATGGGCATGGCCTTTTCGACACTCGACGGGGCGCTCTACGGGGTCAGCGGCGGTGGCCTGGAAGGTATGAGCCGGTTTTGGTCCTGCAATGTCAAAACGGGTAGCTTCGAGGTGGATTATCCCGCAATTCAAGTCATCCCCAACCGGCATCGGATCGGCGATCTCGCCTGCACAAATGACGGCGCTCTGGTGATGGCGGA
>CAYTDF010000363.1:0-5655 GCA_964436365.1 uncultured bacterium
AACCGGAAGCGTGCCGTGAGCGCGACAGGGACCCACCCCAAAGGCTATCCGGTCCGTTTCGGTCAACCGGGCCACGGTTTGCCCGTGAAACCCACGCTAGAGTTGGGCCCGAGACCCCGATAAGGAGGAAGAATTCCCCTCTTGTTTGGACTCGCTCGGATCGCTGAACGACAGATACCCAGAAAGATGAATCGGTGGAAAGAACAGTGAAAGCACCAAGTCCATCCATGACCGTTCCCCTTCTCGATCTGCGTGCGCAGTACCGAGAGATCGAGGACGATATTCGGCCCGTGATCGACGGCCTATTGGCCAGTCAACTGTTTGTGCTTGGGCCTGAGGTTCAGGCGCTGGAAAAAGAAGTGGCCGCCTATTCCGGTTGCGCGTTCGGTGTCGGCGTCTCGTCGGGGACGGATGCGCTTCTCATCGCGCTGATGGCACTGGATATCCAAGCTGGAGACGAAGTCGTCACGACCCCTTACACATTCTTCGCCACAGCGGGAGCGATCCACAGGGTCGGTGCGAAACCTGTTTTTGTCGACATCGATCCTGAAACGTACAATTTAGACACGAATTTGCTGTCCGGCGGTCTGTCGAAGAAGGTCAAAGCGATCCTTCCCGTTCACCTCTACGGGCAGTGCGCCGATATGGGCCCGATTCTCGACACCGCCCGCGAGGCCGGTGTCCCGGTTATCGAAGACGCCGCGCAGGCGATCGGCGCCGAGTACCAAGGAGGCCGTGCGGGTGCGCTGGGGAACCTCGGATGCTTCTCGTTCTTCCCGTCGAAAAACTTGGGTGGTTTCGGAGACGGCGGCATGGTCGTGACCGACGACGAAGCCCTGTATAAGAAACTCATGTATCTGCGGATGCACGGTTCCGAACGGAAATACTATCACAGCATGGTTGGCGGGAACTTCCGGCTCGACGCGCTGCAGGCCGCGGTTCTGCGAGTCAAACTCCGGTATCTGGACGCATGGACCGAGGCCAGACGGCGCAATGCAGAGCACTACGGGCGATTGTTTGCCGAGGCCGGATTGGCGGGTGCGGAGGTGATTCTACCGTCGATTCGTCAAGATCGACACATCTTCAATCAGTACGTGATCAGGGCAAAAGATCGCGACGCTCTCCGAGCGTATTTGGGCGAGAAGGGCATCGGCGCGGAAATCTACTATCCCGTGCCACTCCACCTTCAGGAGTGTTTCAAGGATTTGGGACACAAAGAGGGCGATTTCCCCGTCAGTGAAGAGGCGGCTACGTCCACACTCGCGATCCCGATCTACCCTGAACTGACCGAAGAGCAGCGCACATACGTGGTGGATCGGATCCAAGCGTTTTATCGCAATCGGTGATCGATAGGTTGGGGCGACGTTGCGCTCTTGTGCAGAACGACGACCGAGCCTACGACAAGAGCTCGACGGCGTGACTATCCAACTCGACCGTCACCACCGAGCGGAACGCTTCCACATGAAGCAAGAGCCGCGTCGACGACTTCCTCTTGTCGATCACGCCCTCCATTCCACAGAGAGGTCCATCCGCGATGCGCACGCTCCGGCCGGGGACGAGCGCCTCTGTCCTACCGATGGGAAGCCCGGAGGCGAGAACTTGCGCGACCTGAGTCAGGTCCCGCACAAAGCCCCTCTGGTCGAAGACATCCAACACGGTCACTACATGACCGCTCTCATGGATCGCCCGTGACGTTCCATTCCGGTCCACGAATGGTAAGTAGCCCGGGAAAAGCGGGAGGAGACTCTTGCGCGGCTTGTTGTTGTCTCGCCGCCGAATCCGCTTCTCGTAGATCGGAAGGTAATAGAGAATCCCCAGCATCTCGCATTCACGCGCGAGGGACTTCTCGTGGCGGGGTCTGGTGTAGGCCACACGCCAATCCCCCAGATCGCTATCAGAGCATTGGCCGGGTGCCCAGAGGGCGTGACACTTCCCAGGATTCGGGGCCTCTGCTGCGAGCATTGAACTGCGGCTGGCGGTTTGTATTTCCATTATTCAATTTTTGAATATAGCACGGGGCGACCGTGTCAGCAACACTTGGTTAGCGTAGCACGTCGCGGCAGAGGCGGCGGTACGCCAGCCCCTGTTCCCCCGAAAAATGCCATCTGAGTGCACGAGGTCGATCTTCGATGAGAGAATAGGATCATTGAGCAACCGGCCAAGGGATAGTCCGGTGGGGCTCGCCGAGCCGATGGACCGGGTGCGGGGACCTGACTCCCCGTGCCCGTCCTCGCAAAATCTATCGGACGGTAGGGCCTCTTATGCCTCAGAAAACTCAACGATTCCTATCCGCAAACTTGTGTCCAAGGAACCGGGGGGCGGTACATCTGCAACTGCCTCAATATTCAGCATCTTCTGTTCGAGGACCTTTCAAAGGCGCCTATCCGCCTGCCATACGGAGTGCCGCAAAGCGCTGGCTGTCCGTCTCCACCCGATGCGAGGCCAGCGGGTCAAAGGGCCGAACACTTTGACTGCTTGGCAGTCGCACTCCTGTGTCTGAAATACTGGCGGCGTTTCCGCCGCTTCCTGCGTAAGGAGAAGACTCATGGGATTCCAGCCAAAACCGACAGAGTTGCAGACCCTCGCTTGGCTTGCTGAGTATCGCGTGCTGACGGGCCGACAGATCGAAGTCTTCGCAGGGGTAAATTCCCGGACGGTTCAGCGGCGGATAAAGAGTCTCACGGGTGCGGGTCTTGTCAATGCAGTTGAGCGCCCCTTTTCGGAGAGTCGTGGGAGGCCGGGCCGACTCTACTCTCTGAGTCGGAAAGGTGCTGACTTTTTGAAGTCAGAAGGAGTCTTGGAGGCTTCCATTTCGTTCGACAAAATTCGGTGGGACAGCGCTCGTAGTCTTGAGCATCAGATTGGTGTGAACTGGGTGCTGATTCACGCGACACTTTTGGAACACTTTTCGGCGCTGAAAGTGAGGTCACTATCGCCCACCTCTCCATCGCAACCCGATGGTGAAAACGGCATTCCCATCGTCCACGAGAAAGTGCCATGTGCGGATCACACATCACAGAGCATCGATTTCACTCCAGACGCCGTCATTGCCATCACCCATCCCGATCAAGATAAGTCGCTGTTTTTCTTCCTGGAGGCCGACCGGTCGACTGAATCGCTTTCTGGAGGACGGGGATCGCTACGACAGAAACTTCTCAACTATCAGGCCTACTTCAGGAGCCGCATCTACAAGCGCTATGAGAATATTTTCGAGCGCACATTCAACGGCTTTCGACTGCTCTTCGTGTGCGATTCCCGGCAGCGAGTGGCAAAACTCTGCCACCTCGTCAGAGACACAATCCCTTCGGATTTTGTGTGGATAACCGCTGAGGAAGACATACTCACTCACGGGTTGGGCGCGAAGATATGGGCCCGGGGAGGCAGTGATGCCAATGCCCCCCAATCCATCCTTGGCTCGAAACTGGCGTTTGACACACAGTTCGAGCCGAGCAGATCATAATCCCCCCATTCCAAACCCCTGGCTGCGGGAAGAAGTGTCGTTAAATGGCACGATACGTGTCGCAAAATCGTCATGCGGCACTCAAAATCGGGCATTTAGCGACAATTTAACGACACGCCAACCTCTTCCAAATCCTATACTTACGCATTTGTCGGAAAATCGAATATAGAAGAATAGGGATGGTGTTGGCCGGGTCTTTCGGTTGTGATGGTGTGTTGGCTGGTTGAGGGGCGGTGTTGGCTTGGGCGATGTTCGTTTTGGCTGGTGCCGAGGCTGCGTAGTGAGGGAGGGTTTTGTCCTGGGTGTCACCGGAGATGGATGGTTAGCCGGTGTGGAGGAGGTTTCTGGTGTCGGTTGTGTGAGTTGGGGGTGCGGTGGGTGTGCCGGGGTGGTTGTGTCGACGTCGAGAGAGAATCAGTCCTCGTGATTGGGGACGGGGAGGGGATGCTGGTCAGTGGGAGGATGCGTTGAGTGGTGGTTGTGTCCGAGTTGCGTTTTGTGGGGTCGTATTTGGTCTTCATGGGGCTGTCGCTGCTCTTCTCTTGTGTGTCGTGGGGCGGTCGGTTCTTGAGTTGGGAGTTGGGAGGGTGAGGGGGCTAAGAATCTGGTCGGTGGTGAGTTCGTTTGTGTTCTTTTTGCTGCGGCGCTCTGGGATCACTTTGAGGGAGTTTGGATTGTTTCTGGGTGCGGTTGAGGGGCTTCTTCCGGTGCGGGGATAATGTGTTCTTGGGTGGGGTGGTTCGAGGGATGTCAGACTGGCGGAGTTGGATGCTGGATTTGGGGCACAAGGATCGGCGGAGATTGGGGTGATCGCGGCTATGTTCTTCTTCCTGTCGTTCGTCCGTGCACAGCATGGCTTCTGTGAGTGCGATTTCCGGTCAACGTGATTGGGGCATCCCAGCGATTCTGATGACGGTCGGAATCTGTGTTCAGCCCGTCAGCCTATTCTGCACGGATGATGGAGCCGGATCGATGCGACTCGTCGTCTTTCAGGCTCCGGCTATTCGAGAATCCACCCACCCGCCCCGTGAGTGGCTTCAGCCCTTTTGGCCTTGCTCATTTGTGGTGGGGTTGTCGGTGGCTCTCCACGAGGTTGAGAGAGCCACCGAAGGGTTGGTGTTCTCGGAGGTCGTGAGAATGGAAAACACAGAGGCTGAATCGGAGAGTGTGGGTGTTCGTTTCACCGGGAGATGCGTGTGTGGGGAAAAACTGGAGGCTGCATACAACGAGGATTTGAAGATCGTTTTCTGGAACTGTTTTCAGTGTTTCCCGGTTTATGAGCGGGCGGCTGAAGGGCGGCGAGAGACGTTGAAGCGGCTCTTCGAGGAGCATGCGTTGTTGAAGCCAGAATAGGTCCGCCCGTTGTGGCGGACTTTTGGATGTTCCCACCCACCCGTCCCCGGGGCTCGCTTTGGGGGCACGCAAATCCCTTTTCGTAAACCTTTCCCCCGTTCGGGGTCGGCCTTGTGGCCTGAAGGTTTATCGAGGGATTCGCTTTTCGCCCCGCCGCTCGATTTACGCCTGGTGCATTGACGGCTCTCCCAGATGGGGTGAGAGCCGCCAAAGAGTGGCTCCGACGAGGTGATGAACATGGATGAGCAGGCATTGATTGATTGGGCTGAGGTGAACGATCCGTATCTGGTGGAGGAAGAGGATGTGTTGGACGGGGCGGAGTTGAACCGCCTTGCTTGTTTGGCCGAGCATCTCGAGAGGTGTGATCCCGTTTTCTTGCTTATACGTGGCAACAGGCGCAGAGGAGGTGGGGGCCGATGAGGCTGCGCGTCCTGCCCAGTATGCCGGAGTATCGTTATGTGTATACGTGTCCTCGCTGTGAGTGTCACGTGGTTTCCAATCTGCGCGTCGTTGGCGAGGGAATGAGGCCGGACGTGGTGATTTGTGGGCATTGTGAATGCATGTATGCCTGGAGACCGCCGGAGCAGCGCACTCAATCTTTTTGTAAGAGGTTTGGTTCAACGCCGGCCGAGATTGAAATCAAGAAAGCCGTCTGGCTTGCGTCCCGGCGCTGAACCGCAAAGTGACTGCCTGATGGGTGATGACTTTGACGGTTCCTATCCCCACCCACCCACCCTCCAGATAGGCGCCTGGCGGCGCTTCTGATGGGGTACAAGCCAGCTTGCGGATCGCTGCCGCCCGGTTCGACACGTCCTACCACCGTCTTCTCGATGGCTTAGCGG
>CAYTDF010000364.1:0-1775 GCA_964436365.1 uncultured bacterium
CTGCTTCTTGTGATGCTCCACATACTCCTACATGAAGTCCCGAACCGTATCAGAGGCATGAATACCCTGTAGGCTGCAAGCCTTCATGAATCTGCGGTGCAAATCTGGTTCGATCCTCACACGCATCGCCGATGTCTTCGTCATCCTAGTCACTCCGTAAGCACACCTCTGTTAATCACCAGGTTCTCTCTCAATTGGGTAGTTCTTGGCCCGTCAAAGAACCCGCTCTCCTCGTTCATGGCAAGCACCTCTATATTGGATACACATTGTGTGTATCCAATATACCTGTGCCTGACAGGATTGTCGAGGAGTGTACAGGTGTTCACTTAATTCAACAACTCTCCACCTCTTTACCGCACCCGCTCCATCGCCGGTGGCGCCGGGAGCCATAGCCCTTTGACCGTCTCGCGTAGTTCCGGGGCCCCGGTCAGGTGAATGTACCGCTGGCTGGTCTTGGCATCTGAGTGACCGAGAAGCGTCTGGATCATCAACGTCGCGGCTCCCGATCGAGCGAGCCGTGTGCCGCATGTGTGACGGCACGTGTAGGGTGTCGCTCCCCACTCGACCTTCGCGGTCTCGGGGAGCGCTCTCCAAGGGCGTCTGATCTCACGACGACAGATAAGCTCCTGTTTCTCCGCCGGGTAGTACCGATTGCACTCTCGTGGCTCTAGGTAGGGCCAGAGCTCTTCAAGGATGGGGATACGCCTCTCCTGGTGCGCCTTGGGCGAGAATCCATCGTCATCGTGCTTGCAGACAATGATCTGCCCCGCCTACTGATCGACGCCCCGGCATCTGAGCGCGAGGGCCTCCAGCGACCGCAGTCCGGCAAAGAGCATCAGACGCAGAGTCGTGGCGATCTCAATACCTAGGTCGACCGAGCACCCCAAAGCGGCGAGCACCTTCTGAGCCCACTCTCTTCCGCAAAGGTGAATACCTGATTCGTGAGGGTGACCGCGGCGATTTTGCCTATATGATCCACCAAGGGCAAGTGCAGGCGTACACCAAGTGGACCGGACGCAAGGTACCGCTTGCCGTATTGGCCACAACCGACATCGTGGGTGAGATGGCCCTGCCGGACAACTCGCCCCACTCGGCGACTATCGAAGCCCTCGAGGACACCTATGCCGTCCCGGTCACGCTCGACAAGCTCCGCGAGAGCATGCGCCATTATCCGGAAACAGCCCTGACGATCATCCGTGTACTCGTCAAGAAGATCCGTAATTCGAACAATCTGCTCATGAACGTCCTACAAGGAAGAGGTCTCTCCAAGCGACGATTCGCAGGTTCTCCGTTGGACTCGGACACCTTCGTTTCGTGCCCTTCGTGCTTTCGTGATTCAACTACGCAGGTCCCCCGTCCTCACCCGCTTGACCTCCCCCCAACCCAGGCGTACCGTAGACGCGTGACAACTCACTTTCCCCAGGGAGAGACTGCATGCCCCGCACCGTACATCCAGCACCCGACCGCTACGCATTCACACTGATCGAACTGCTGATCGTGGTCGCCATCATCGGCATCCTCGCGACCGTCGCCGTGCCCAACTTCCTCAACGCACAAACCCGCGCGACCGTCGCACGTGTTTTGGCGGACTTGAAAGCGATCGACCAAGGGCTTATGCAGTACGGGCTCGACAACAACAACAAATTCCCCTCGACCGGAGGCACCGCGCAATCGGTCTTCAAACCGCTGTATCGCCTGACCTCACCCATAGCCTACTTGACGACGCTGCCCCAGCGCGATCCTTTCTTACCGGCAAAGCAGGGCAACGAACGGGT
>CAYTDF010000364.1:1785-5647 GCA_964436365.1 uncultured bacterium
TCCAACTCCTCGCGCCGCGCGTCCGGCACATCGACGAACGGGTCGGCGGCGTCGATGAAAAATGGTTCGATCCGTTCTGGATGGTCACCTCTCCCGACTGGCGCTGGTACGGCCAAGAGGTCCCCGAGGATGGACGCTACCGTGTGGGACCGTTGCTCTACTTCTTGGCCAGTGTGGGTCCCGACCGCGTGCTCGATCCGTCCCAGTATCCCGGCTTCACCCACCACTGGGTCCCCTACTCGGGCAGCAACGGAGTCAGGAGCGCGGGCGACGTATTCATCTTCGGCCCCGGCGGAACCACATCCGACGAGGTCGCCCGCCGCCAGCCTCCGCAATCCGGATAAATACACCACCCCAAATTGAACAGCCGCCCCACACCATGGATGGATGCGGAGCGGCTGCGAGTCGGTTACACCTGGCAGTGATGATCCGTTTTACTCAATCTTACATAGGCAATGCGTTGACATAACGCGGGTCCCAAGTCTTTCCATACGTGCGTTCCCGAATCGCGTAGAGTTCGCGGATGTATTTCTCTTTCACATCCATCGACGCTTGTGTAGCCAGAATACGCACCATCTCTTGCGTAGCCATCTCGTCGAAGAGTTTCTCCGAAAGCAAAACCTCGACCGGCTTATCCATCCGGTACCGTTTCACCAGCGAAGCGAGTGTGCCCTCTTGCTCGTGATCCAAGCCTAGGGAGTGCATCTCTTCGTTGAATTCCTTGAATCTGCGATAACGCTGATGCAAGTACGAGCCATATGTGCAGACACCGGCCACAGCCGCAATACCAAGAAGTATCCCCAGAATCAGTGTCGGGTCGATGTTCTGTATTCTGAAAACGTCTAATCCGATTCCACCGTTCATGGTCGTAACCTCCAATCGACACGCCGTATTCGCGAAACGCGGATACGGGCCAAAGTCGGAGCCAGACCTCAATACTTCGTGAACGGTCACCCTCGAACGTCTTGTCCAATCATCCCTGTTGTCATTCACAAAGTTCTTGATGAGGTCGGCCCATAATTCCGAATCCCACCAGCCCTCGATTCATGCCGCAAATCCTGTCTTTCTATTCCGTCTTGTTCGCGCCCTTTCGCTCTTTCCTTCGCTAGGGCCTTATAACTATAGAATACCTCACTTTTGACCGAAGACCAGAACATTATTGTAATGGTATAATGCTTTATGCGCCTTTTTTGCAAAATATTGCATCACTTTCTCTTGCAGATCACGATTCGTTACACCGAAAAGTCACACCGGCCACACTCTTTCCACCCTCTTCACACCTCTCCAAGCCCCCGTTTCATCTCCACTGCCGTCAGGCCTTCTGCCTCGTCATAATGCTTTGAACTTCCTATACTTGATCGGCATCGGACTCCGGGGCCGGGCTTTTCGGCCCCAAGAACCAGTTTCCGTGCCCGTTGGGCCCCTACGAGGGCCTGTCCGGCGCGCGGTGCGGCGGTGAGAGAACCATGGCGAAACCGATTTGGCAGACAAAAGGAAAAGGAAGCGCGGCCGAAGAGCTGGTTGCGCTCTGTGCGGGCCGCGACGTCGTCGGGCTTCCGGCGGCCGACCTGGCTCTGATTCCAGCGGACTTGTGGACCAACCGCGCCCACGCACAGGTCCTCTTTCGGGCCAACGTGCTCGACCGCGAGGAACTCCGCTCCATCCTCACGGCGCTTCGCGAGTTGGAAGCGCTCTACGAAAAAGGCGAATGGAATTTGGACCCAGCCTGCGAGGATGTCCACATGGCGCTGGAGCGTTTTGTGACCGAACGGGTCGGCGAAGCCATCGGTGGAAAGCTGCACACCGGACGTAGCCGCAACGACCAGGTCGCGACCGACATGCGTTTATGGCTGCGCGATGCTCTGCTGCACCTTGTCGACGAGTTGTTGCAGCTAATTGCGGCTCTGTTGCAGAATGCCGAGGCTCACGCCGAAACCGTGATGCCGGGCTGGACACACCAGCGGCCCGCCATGGTCACCAGTTGGGGCAGTCTACTTTTGGGGTACGCTTCGGCGCTCGAGCGCGACACGGAACGGCTTCTTGGCGTCCTCGCACGTATCAACCGCTCTCCCTTAGGAGCCGCCGCGGGGTATGGAACATCGTGGCCACTCGACCGCGCCTACGCCGCGAAATTGCTCGCTTTCCCCCGTGTATTGGAGCATCCCGGCGATGCCGTCGGCAATCGTTGGGAGCCGGACGCGGAGGCTGCGGGGGCGGTCGCGCTCTTGATGCGGCACCTTTCGACGTTGGCTCAGGACTGGATCACGCTCTCCTCGCCCGCCTACGGTTGGATCGGGCTGCCTCGCGAATTGACCACGGGGAGTTCGATTATGCCTCAGAAGCGCAACCCGGATCTGCTGGAGGTGACTCGGGCCAAGGCTGCGGCCGCGATCGGTTCTGCAACGGCGTTGCAGACTCTTGGAATGAACGAAATGTCGGGCTATCAGCGGGATTTGCAGTGGTCGAAGTACATGATTCTCGATTTATTCCGAGAGGTTTCCGGTCTCGCCCCGCTTCTCGCAAATATGACGGAAGGTCTTGATATACATAAAGATACGATGCAGGAAGCTTGCCAGTCTGGGTTCATTGAGGCTGTGGATATCGCCGACTTGTTGGCTCGTTCTCGCGGCGTCCCGTTCCGCGCCGCGTACGGTGTCGTTTCGGATGCTGTCGCCCGCGCCGAACTATCTTCTTCATTAACTACGCATTACATAAATGAGGCTCTAACTGACCACCAAATGGAGCCGTTGAATGATGCCGAGACCCAAGTTGTGGAGCGGCGCGAGGCCGCTCTGGCGGAGCGGAAAAATATTGGCGGTCCCGCGCCCGAACAGACGCGAAAACTCGCCAAAAAGTTCACTTCTAGAGTGAAGAAGCACAGTGTATTACACACTGACTTAACTGCGCTTATCGATGCTCATCGGGCCGCGTGCCGCGATGCGAACGAACCGATCGACGAAGCGACTCTCCCGAAACACGTGCACACTTTGGTGCGCCCCTGAAATCGATCGTGACGACTGCCATCCATCTGCAAGACGTTGTCAAAGCGTACCGGCTCGGCTCCCGCCACGGGTCGATTAAGGAGCGTGTGCTTCGAGGCCGGAGTGTCGACGCGCAAGGGATTTTCCGAGCTCTGGACAATGTCGATCTGGAGGTAAGACCCGGAGAAATACTCGGCATCTTGGGAGATAACGGTTCGGGTAAGAGTACACTACTAAAACTTGTGGCCGGGATTACCGAGCCGACTTCGGGGACGGTGACAGTCCATGGGACCGTAGCCTCACTCTTGGAGGTCGGCGTCGGCTTTCACCTTGAAATGACCGGATACGAAAACGTCCGGCTTTCGGGGGCGCTGCTGGGGATGGACCCCGAGAAACTGGAGGCTCGAATTCCCGAAATCGTGGCGTTCGCGGAGTTGGAAGGTTTTATGGAGACCCCGGTCAAACACTACTCGTCGGGGATGTTTCTGCGGTTGGGATTTGCAATCGGGGCCTTTGTCGATCCCGATGTGATTCTGGTCGATGAAGTTCTCGCGGTGGGGGATCAGCTCTTTCAACGGAAGTGTGACGACCATCTGCGGCGTTTACAGGCAAGCGGTTCCACGGTGGTTGTGGTGAGTCACAATCTGCATACGATTCAGTCGTTATGTACACGGTGTGTTGTCCTCGACCGGGGGAAGGTGTTGGGGCAGGGGACACCGATCGACATGGTGGCGCTGTATCGGCAGCACCTTTTTGTCGAGGCCCGGGCGCGCGGCCAACACCCGCCCGCCGAAGTCACGCTTTGGAATCGATACGGCCGATTTGAGGCGCGTATCGAGCGGGTAGAGATGCGAGGGACTTCGGGAGAGCCGGGCGTGGTT
>CAYTDF010000365.1:0-3626 GCA_964436365.1 uncultured bacterium
GTCACCATCACATTGGCCGGGGTGATGTTTGCCGTCGCCTATTTAGTCTATCGTTCGTTATGGCTGCCGATTGCGTTGCACTTCTCCTGGAACCTGTGCCTCTATGACATCTTCGGCCTAGCCGGCGCCAAAGGCGATTCCGCAACATTTCTCGTGACCGAGATCAAAGGGCCGGCACTGTGGGTCGGATTGCCAAACAGCGAATTCGGGCCTGAAGCAGGGCTACTCAGTGTGATCGCAATGCTGCTGGGGATCGCGTCGCTTTGGTTTCTCTACCGGTATACGCATTCCAACGAATAAATGAAGTCTCACAACTCCGTTTCATTCAGGTATACGAAGCACACACACGCGTATCTGCCCCAGTGAGGAACGGACTTGTCTACTGAGCACGCAACGCTTCGCTAAGCACTTTTAGCTGTTCGACAAAAGACTGCGGAATCAGGCCGTTCTCGAGGATCGGAACCTCCCAGGTAACAACGCCTTTCTTCGCCAGTATCTCACGCGTCCATCCAATCACCCGTTCGTCGCTGAAACGTGGCTCCCCATACCCCCAACGCTCCCCCAGATAGGAGAGCATGTGGAACTGGACGCCGTCCACAAAGCGGCCATTGCATTCGACTTTGTCCGGTTCGTTCACTTCTCCGGCCGCGCAATCTTCGTGCTCGGTGATCGGTCGAATGGGATAACGGACTCCCGGATTGAAACCGACAATGGCGTCCGGATTCCCCGCACGCGCGGCGGCGGCGAAACTGGCGAAGTTGGGCGCATCGGGATGCTCGTACATCGCGAGCGGGAAATAACAACCGTCAAACCACCAGCCAGAGACCTTCCCCTTCCAGCGTGACGACCACTCTCGAATAACCGCTTCCCATTGGCGCTGAAACGCCTCCAAACGTGGGTCACCATCGTCAGGACCGCCTTCGGGATATTTCCAGATCGGAAAACGGCCGTTCTTCCATTCCAATGCCTTCATGGCCTTGGGGTCCTTGTCGGGAACTCCAGAAGGAAGATAAGTCAAAATGCGAATACCTTTTGTGTGAACAGCGTCGTAGAGATCCTCGACAAGATCGCGCTTCGAACACTTGCCGGGGTCGTTTCCAACCAGACGATCGTAGGTTACGTTCGGCGCACAATAGAAACCGGAATTCTGTCCGAGAGTGAGCACGAGGTAGTTCGCATCCATCGACACCAACTGAGCCGCCAAACCTTCCACATCGAATCCATCCACGATCCGATTCCATCGCTCGGTATCGGTCTCGGCTCCATCGGCCGACACCTCGGCCAGAAAATGGATAAAGACACCCCAACCGGCTTGCTGAAACCAGTCTGTCCGGTGGGGCTCTTCGGCGCTTGATAGGCCGCTTCCGCTCAGTGCGACTGTAGCAATAAGGAGAACTGCGTTCTTTCTCATGATTGTCCTCGCAAAGGAAGTCTCGTTCAGTCAGCGGTTTGTATCTTCGAGAGTTTGTCGAAGGCTCCCTGACTCAGCCCGGCATAGGCATCCACATAGGCGGCGTATATCTCCTCGTAGATTCGATGGTTTTCGGCACTCGGCTCGATTTCACCGGCAACGTGAACCATCGCCTCGACACCCTCTTGTATGGACCCGAATAAGCCCGCACCCACACCACCGAGCAGCGCCGCGCCAAGAACAGTCGATTCGCCTTCCTGCAAAACCTGTGCCGGACGACCGTAAACATCGGCCTGGATCTGGTTCCACAGTTTGGAGCGTGTCGCGCCACCCCCTAATCTGAGCACCTGAACGTCGAGCCCCTGTTGCATCCAGGAATCCATCATGTCGCGCATTTCGAGAGCCACTCCCTCCATCACCGAGCGAGTCAGTTCGGGTCTTCCATGCGCGAGCGACATGCCGATGAACGCGGCCCGAGCGTTGGGATTCCATCGGGGCGATCCGGCCGTGGCGAGATACGGCAGAAAGAGTAGACCGCGGCTCCCCGGCGCGGCCTGCGCCGCCAGTCCGTTCAAAGCTTCATAAGCGTTCTCGCCGTTCTGCGTTTCGCGTTCCAATTCCAGCGTTCCAATCGTGTCCCGGTACCATCGGTACGCGGCGGCGGCGGCATTGGAGAGCCCCTCGACTTCCCACAAGCCCGGAACGACATGGTTGGTGACCATGACGCCGTCAAACCCCGGTACGGGTTTATCCACAGTCAGAATCGCGAGCCCGGCCGTTCCCAGCGTGACCGTGGCCATGCCCGGCTGAATGGCTCCCATGCCTAACACACTGCAGTTCTGATCGCCCGCGCCCAAACAGAGCGGCGTACCCGCAGCAAAACCGGTTTTCTGTGCAACCGTAGCGGGAAGCGTGCCGACCTGCGTACCCGCCGGGGTCGGGGTTCCGAACCGCTCGGAGTCGATGTCGAAGAGCTCCATCAGGCGCTGGTTCCAACGAACCTCCTTTACATCCCAAACCCCGGAGAAGGCCAGGTCGGGGATATCGGTGTAGAAACCGTCCGCGCCAAACGCCCTGAGAATCAGGTCCTGATTCTGAGTGAACTTCGCGCTCTTCTCGTAGAGTTCGGGTTCGTTGTTGCGCATCCATAGGAGTTTGGTGATGATCCAGGTGGTCCCCAAAGGCAGACCGCTGATCGCTTGGTATTCCGCCGGATCGATTAGACGCGCGATCTCCGCGACCTCTTCCGCCGTGCGGGCATCCTGCCAGGAGATCATCGGCCGCACGGGCTTGCCGTCACTATCGACAGGACCGGTGACCGATCGTTGGGTGGAGAAACCGATCGACGCGATGGCTTCGGGCTTGACGCCGGAGTCGCCGATGGCGGCCTGGCAGGCCTCCATCGTCTTCTCGATCAGGAGTTCGGGGTCCTGATCGACCCAGCCGGGCTTGGGATAGATCGCCCCGTATTCACGGTACGCTCCGCCCAACGCGTGACCCTTACAATCGAAAATGAGACAACGCGCGCCTGTGGTTCCAACGTCAATCCCAGCAAGATACTGTCCGGTCATTTCAGCCTCCGCTCTCGGTGCGATTCGGTGACACTGATTCAGGCGAGTCAGCCGAGGCCGATCCCACGAAGCGTATCCAAGGCGTCGACGATCTCGGGTGCCGCGCGTGTCCCAATCCTCTCGGCTCCCGCCTGTATGAATACCCATGCGTTCTGTGGCCGTGGGAACTTGACGCCGGAGACTTTGAGTTTCACATCCGTCCCCCGCAAGGTATCGCGCATGACAAGAAACTGCTCGAGACTGGGACCTTCGAACTGCCCGGTCGAAGTCTTGGCGTAGTGTATACCCGCTTCGGCAATCAGGTTCGAACCCATGGCGATCTCTTCATCCGATAGGAAGCAGACATCGAGAATACATTTGGTGACGGCCGCACCGGCGGCTTCTGTGAACAGTTTCAGCTCTTCGCGCACGGTGGGTAGATCGCCACTCTTCAACGCGCTAACGTTCATCACCATATCGACCGCCGTACAGCCACGTTTGACCGCGTCTTCGACCTCGAAAGCTTTGACGGAGGGCGGTGCGGTTCCCAGAGGAAAAGCGATCCCGGTACCTATTTCGATATCCGTCCCCGCGAGCGCCTCGGCGACCATCGGCGAGTAGTACGCGCTGCTTGTGTAGTACGCGGCGAAACCATACCGACGGGC
>CAYTDF010000365.1:3636-5637 GCA_964436365.1 uncultured bacterium
CACATCCCGCTCGACCTGTTTCGGCAGAATGGAATAGTCCATGAGTTTGGCCAAAGATTTCTTGTCCAACGTCTTGACGTCGATCATCACTCTTGCTCCTGTGCGAGTTTGCCATAGGCAGCCGTGAACTCCTCCACGCTCAACCCTCTCTCCCCAAGCACGCGGGGATCCTTGGCGCCCTTCTTGTGGTCGGCGTGATAGTCGGAGCCGCCACTGAAGAAAGCAACCCGGTCGCGGTAGACCTCGGTCACCTCTTTTTCGATTTCCTCCGGAGTCATCGTGCCCTTGTAGGAGGTCTTGTCGTACGCGTAACGGATTTCGATCCCGTCGAGCCCCGCGGCGATGAGCCTCTCGATGTACTCCCGACGGCTTTGCGCCGCCTGCCCGGGAACTTCAATCGTCTCGTCGATCAGATAGGGATGGGCTAGCACGGCGATCCCCACACAACAATGAATCAGTTCGATGGCTTCAAGCGGATCGATCTTGCGCCGCTTCACATTGAGCTCGGGATTGTCACGGACCGCAATTTTGGCCGCGCTCCAGGTCTCCGCGTACCCTTTCGCGGCCATGGCTTCGAAGATGTGCTTGCGTTGGACCTCACCGGCCGCTCGCCGACAACGCTTCCCCTCAGTATCGCTGTAAACAAGGATGTCATCCTCCCAGCTCATGGGCATGCCAAAGAGACCGAGACGTTCGCTTAAGGCCCTGTACCCATCGGATTTGCTGCGCTTCGCCGCCTCAATCTCAGCGCGAAGATCGGGATGGCCCCAATCCATTCCATAGCCGCAGACGTGAACGTCATCGACTTGCGTGTCGGTGGAGAACTCGTAACCGGGGATAAGGATAACCCCTTTCCCGGCCGCGTAGCCGACCGCGCCGACTTCGTTTCCATCCGGTAACGTCACAGTTCTTGGGGGGTCGATATCGTGGTCGGTGATGGCGATGGCGTGCATCGACAACGTTGCGGCCAAATCGATCAGCTCCAACGGTGTGTCGTTGCCATCCGAACGAGTGGTATGACAGTGCATATCACACGGATAGTTGGCTTTCATCTTCACTTCCTCTTGGAGAGACCGTTAGGCTTTACTGAATGAGCCGAATTTTTGGATAAACATCGTCACGATTCTCTGCGTCTCCGCACGCATGTGGCCGAGAACGCGGACGGGCTCGTAATCATCCGGATGCTCGGCGAAATAGCCCGACAGTGAATCTCTGTAGACGTGCTTGATCTGGGTCGAAATGTTGACCTTCGCACCACCGAGCGCAATGCACTCCCGAAATGTCTCATCGGAAAGGCCAGTACCGCCATGGATGGCGACAGTGGCCTGAACGTTGGAGGCAATCCGCTCGAGAAGGTCGAACGCGATCTTCGGCGCGCCTTTGTAGACACCATGCGCCGTGCCGATTGCGGGGGCGAATACATCGACACCGGTTCGCGCCACGAAGTCGACCGCCTGTTCCGGATCGGCCAGGTGTGCCTCCGCCTCATTGACGAAGATGTCGTCCTCAACCCCGACGATCGCGCCAAGTTCGCCTTCTACAGTCACATCCAGATCGCGCGCCATGCCGACAACCTGCGTGGTGAGCCGGACATTCTCCTCGAAAGGCAGGCTGGATGCATCGATCATAACCGAAGACCACCCGGCATCGAGACACTCCTGAATCACACTCAGATCCTTGCAGTGGTCGAGATGGAGGGCGACCGGAATCGGCACATCCTCGGCCAACGTCTTGATGTAGGCGGCGAGCGGAGTAGCCCCGTATAACTTTACGGTCTTGACAGAGGTCTGGATGATGACGGGCGAGTTCAGCGCATCCGCGGCCCGGATGACGGCTGCGGTGGTCATCGGATCGACAATGTTGAACGCCCCGATGGCATAACCGCCCATCTTGGCCTTGGTAAGCATATCGCGCATATTCACGTAACTCATTGCATAAACTCCATAATGGAGTCAATCCCATTTCTAGTTGATTTTAGGCGGCTCCTTCTGTCTTCATTTC
>CAYTDF010000366.1:0-5633 GCA_964436365.1 uncultured bacterium
CGATATAATACGCTGTGCAGGTGACTCTCTCCGCTTGGGCGACCGCCGCGATGCTCCGCCGGACGTCTTTCCGGCCATAGCGCTGGTGCGGTGCCGCAATTTGGATTCGCTCGACCCCATCGATGGCGATAATCGATAACCCGCGCGCGGTACCGAAATCTCTCGCCGGGTGCACCGCCACCGCACCGGACGTTTCGATGCCGTCCTGCTCTACCAACTGCCCGCGTCCATCGAGATAAACATACGTAGCGCAGCTGCTCCGGTCGACGCGATCTCCATTCTCCAGAGTCGATCTGTTGACGGTGTCGTGGCCTTGGATCGCAATCCAACCGTACGGCGGTAGAACAACCGTCTCTCCGTCGGCATCGACGTTCCAATTCTGTTCGTCATGACCGTTGACCCAAATCCGCAAGCCTTCAGGGTAGCGAATATGGAGACGGCTATTGCGCCAGGTTCCATCCAACAAAGCCTGAGACGAGCTCACGAGTCCCGTATCGGTTCCGTACAGAATCGCTTCCGGTTCGCGCATCACATAGCGGCTCTGCAAGTTTTGCAGGTGGTAATAACTACGGCATGTGCGGCGGATGCCGAAACTCTCTTCCACCAGCCAGCCAATATGACCGTAGGCGATGGTCGCCGCGATGAACTTATCGATGCTGGCTTCGATTCGCTCCGGCTTCGACCAACCCTCGCACTTATCGAAGAATTTGGCGGTCCACGGTATCCCCATGTCAACCATCAGAGGGTGCATTTTCAACAGATCGAAGTGCGGGAGGTAGGGGTAGTCCCAAAGTGTCAGATCGCTGTAGGCCAAGCCATAATTGCCGGTCACCAACCCCGCATACAACCACTGATGATTGCCTTCCGACCAGGCATGGCCGTCATAGACGCGCTGGTCGTTCAGCAGCAGTTCACCGAAGGCGTAGAAAGTCGCCGCGAAGGTTGCCGCACCGGGGACGCGCGCATCGTAGTCGGCGCGCGACCAGGGCGATGTCGATGTATGCACGTCGGTGTAGGCCGCGTTGGTCTGGAACTTCTTCTGAATCTGCGGCGCGAGTAACTCGTCGGCCTCGACCGCGCGGAGCGGTTTGGGTGCGTAACACCGCGCCCACGCCGTGACCCAATCGCCGTTGCTCGTGCGCAGCACCCAGTCCTCGTCCCACATACCGTTTACCGGGACGAAATCGCAATAGTTCGTGTAGAGCCCCGAACGCCAGCCGAGCGATTTCTGATGAGCAACATAAGCCTTAAGCCCTTCGTCTCCGCCTCGGCTGGGCGAGGCCTTGGTCCTGAACGTGAAACTCTCACCGGCATCGCGCCAGGTGATTTCATGATTGCATTGGGTCAGTTTCTCGATCCCGTAGGCACGGAGCTTACGCGAGCGCTGCATCTCCTTCTCGTAATCCGCAGGTCCCCAGCTCTCCTGCCACAGTCGGGTTCCCGCCAAACGGCCTTGGCTCGCGGGCGGGTTGGGGATCGTGGCCAGTGTCTCCTCGAACTGCGGTGAGACCGTAAAGAAGAATCGCTCGAAAAGACCGTTGCGCGTGCCATCGGTCTTCTTCTTATACTCGACGCCACCGTTCAGATAGACCCCCTCCGGGGTGATCTCGTCACGGGCGAAGGGCTGCGAAGCGTTCGAGCGGTACCAATCCATCCAGACCGACATGAAGCACGGTTCCGAGCCCTTGCCCGCCAAAACGCAGAGGTGATGACGGCGGTAGTTCATGTAGGGCAGCGCAAACAGTTCGGGGTCGGTGACACTCACGATCCGGCCGTAGTTGAGTTTGACCGCCTGGCCTCCCGAACTGAAGAAATCGACCACCAGGGATTTCTGCCAAATCCGAAGTTGGCACTCGACTCCGTTGCGCCACGTCAACGTCACAACGTCTTTCTCGCACTCGGCGGAAACCAGGCGGGGATTCTCCGGCCGCTCTTCAAACTCGACTCCAGCGCCAACCAAGCCTTCTCCCACGGGAGTCCCGTTGAGGAGAATCTCAACCCAGCCGAGGTGGCGTTGACCGGGATGCAGGATATATTGCAGCTGCGCGTCACGCCCATCGTAGGTGAATGCGAACGCGCCGTTCTCCAAACGCTCGACCCGGTTACGAAACTTGCGTTCGATGTTGCTGGGCAGGATCGTCTCCTCCCGATTCGGAAACGGAAGCCGTCCGGCTCCTGTATTGACACCCGCCGATTGGCCCGGGAACGGGTCGACTCCGCGCTTGGCCCGGGGTTCGAAATGCAGCGGAGGTAGTTCCTCTTTGTAGAAGACGAGGTTTTCGAAGTAGAGGTTGCGGTCTTCCTCATTCGCACAGTTCGAGATGCGCACCCCGGAAAAGCGGCTACCGGAATTCAGTGCCTTTTCAGTTTCGAGATCGAGTTTGCGGTGGGGCAGCCACCATTCCTTCCAGCGGACCCGGGTGAGCCAGATCGCCTGCTCCACACCAGCCGAATCGGTGACGAGTATCTCGATCTTAACCTGTGGCGTCTTGGCGTCGGGCACCCAGGCCCAGTTGTTGCCGTACACCCAAAGATTGATGCAGTCGTAGCGATTCGGAATCGGGATGGGCGTCGGCGGTCTCAGCACGACGGCGCTTTTTTCGCCGGTTCCACGGTAGATGAGTTTCGTCGTCGTCGATTCCCACACACGTTGTTCGTCGGTCGTGTGCAGCGCGGCGTGCGCGCCATCCCAGCATTCAACGGTCCAGCCCTGGAGCGAATCGAAGTCGACCAGCGGAGTGCGCGGCGCGGTTCGGTTCGCGTCGACCAGTTCATAGGGGCGTTTGCCGACGGTGTCGGTTGCCGGTTTCGGGTCGGCCGCACGGATACTGTCCGGAGTTCCGGTCGCTCCATAGGATGCGGCAGTCGAAAGAGAGAGAAGAGACGCGGCCAAGCCGGTCCACAGAATGCTGCGATACGTTTTCATAGTGCCTCCAGGCCTTTGAGGAAATCAATTGAATCTAGAGCCTCACAAGCATAGCCGACCTCGGCCAAGAAGTGCACCGCAAAGTTCGCGAGACGCGTGCGTGTACGCAACCTCAAACTCATCGCAGACAGAACGGTCTCGATCGACTCACTCTTCCCGGCCCTTCACGATCACCCGCACGACATTGAGATACTGGTAGGCGGCGAGGAGTTCCAGATCGAAGGGAGCCCGCTCGTCCTCTTTGCCGTTCTTGTCAACCTCTTCGAGAATCTGGACCGGAGAGAGATCCTCCGGCTTCAGGTCTTCGAGCGGAGTCACCTCCGGTCGCTCCAATCGGAGCGATTCAGATATCTTCTCGTCCGGCAGTTCGCCGAAGAGCTCGTCAGCGCCGATGCTGTAGTGCTGTTCGGGGGTGACCTGGGCCAGGATGTCCGGCGTGAGCCCCTTCATATCCGTAATCGACCGGTCCTTGGGCGTAAGATACTTGCCCGTGGTCAGTTTGATCTGCGCCCCCTCGACCGAATCCAGGAAGTGGAGGGTCTGCACCGACCCCTTGCCGTAGGTTTTCCCACCCTTGGGGCCTCCCGCCGAGCCGACAATAATCCCACGCTTCCAGTCTTGGATACACCCGGCCACGATCTCAGAGGCGCTCGCGGAGTATTCGTTGACCAAGACGGCGAGCAGGAAATCGCCCACGGGATCGGACAGAGCCGGATAGGGCTGTTCGTCACCCGCCCGGGCGCGCATCGTGACGAGCAGTTTGCCCTTATCGATAAAGAGATCGCAAACCTGAACGGCGACCGGTAGCAAGCCCCCGGAGTTATCGCGCAGGTCCAGAACCAACGCGTCCATACCTTCCACCAGGAACTCCCGGATTTTTCGATCCAGATCGACAGCGGCCTCTTTCGTGAACTCCTGGATGTAAACATACCCTGTGCGTTGGTCGAGCATCTTGGCGCGGTCTACCGCTGGGGGGTGGATCACGCCTCGCGTGACGGCCTTCTCGATGAACTCTTTCTCCCCAAGCCGGTCGATCGTGAGGTTCACGACCGTACCCGCAGGCCCGTTGAGCCGCTCCGTGGCCTCATCGAGATTCATGCCCCGGGCCGCTTCGGCCTCGATCGAGACGATACGGTCGCCTGCTAGGAGTCCAGCCCGCTCGGCCGGGGTGTCCTTGAGGACAGAGATCACAGTGAGCCTGCCGTCGACCTTATCGATACGGATGCCGGGCCCCTGATACTCGCCCTGCGTAACGTCGTTGAACTGCTTGGCTTCGCGGGGTGTAAAATAGACGCTGTACTCGTCGAGCGAGTTGACCATCCCTTGGATAGCGTTACTCATCAGTTCGGCGGGATCGGAGACCTTCTCCTCGTCGACATACTTCTCTTCCAGAAGGGTCATGACCTCGAGCAGCAGTGCGCTTTGTTCGAGTTTTCGGTCCAGCGGATTGGCCGCGGACAGACGGGTCTGCAAACCCAATGCTAGTCTCCGGGTAGTATGTTCCGACTTTCCTACAAAATCAATCGCCTGCCCATACAGGTTCCTTGACCGTCTCGAAGAGAGAATCCGCGCCAAAATCACCGCGCGCAACAGGGGATGGGCCTGATTATTCACGGTATCATGCAGGATAGTACCATCCATTTCAGAGCGTTCGCGCCCTCTTTGGTCCCCTGTTCGGCGAGATATCGACCGTTGTCGAATCGAACACGGCTTTGGGGAGATACTCGTATCCGTGCTAAAGTTCTCGCGAGGAGAAAAGCGCATGAATAGAAGAATCAGTTACCAGTCAATCGCCTCAGGTTTCGCCGTACTCGGCATACTCGGTTCTCTCCTACTCCAGAGCCATTCTGTCAGCGCCAACGCGGCTTCCACCGATTCGTTCCTGGTGACCGATGAAATCGACTATGGCAATGCCGGGAACCTTCGCCTGAGTGAGAACGCGGAAACCTTGAACGTCGAATTCATGGCCGATCCTCATGGAGGCACCGAGTGTCTCTGGTTTTGTTTCCGTGTTAAGCGGACAGAGGAGAGTTCGGTACGTAAGATCGATGTTGTACTGACGAACTTTGACAGCATTCTCGGCAATGGGAGACGGCCGGAACGGCTCAATCCGGTTTGCAGGTATGACGGTGGAGAGTGGAAACGATTAGAGGCTGGCAAAGCGCTCGAACATCCCGACGGCCAGACCTACGCGGTTTGGAATCTGGACGCGCCGAAACAATATGTAGATGTGGCTGCATGCTATCCATACGGTATGCCCGAGGTGGAGCGTCTGGTGGCCGAGTGTGACGGTGTTTACCGTTTGGACACGCTCGGTATCTCTCAGCAAGGGCGGCCGCTGCTCCGGCTATCGAACGATTCCGGGCAGAGAGACAACCCCCGGCCGGGGCTCTACCTGATGGCTCGTCAACATTCGGGTGAGACTCCAGGTTCGTGGGTGTTGGATGGCATGCTGCGGCATTTCGCCAAAGAGAAGGACCGTGCGCCCTTGGTCTGGTGTGTGCCGTTGGCAAATATCGATGGCGTCGAGAACGGCGATTATGGCAAAGACCCGTACCCCTACGATCTGAACCGCGCCTGGGGCACGCCTCCGATGCGGCACGAGACGCTTGTTTTTCGAAAGGACGCCGGGCGATGGAAACGGCGATGCAAGCCGGAGTCAATCCCATTTCTAGTTGATTTTAGGCGGCTCCTTCTGTCTTCATTT
>CAYTDF010000367.1:0-5628 GCA_964436365.1 uncultured bacterium
GCACTTCTAAACCGCCCTCAACACCGCCGCACTTCTCGACCGCCGTTTACAGTTCGAAGCGAGACATTCGACGCCGAGTCCGGAACTTTGCCCTATACATGAGGGCGATCCAGAGACAAATTGTTCTACGGAGTTCTCTGATCGGGCGCTTCGTACGCTTGTGGAAGTTCTTCAGGAGAACCGCTGACCAAACGTTGGAGGTAAAGCCGTGCACGCAGAACTTGGGATACTCGATCTCAGCATTTTGGTGATCTATGCCGTCGTGCTGATTGGCATGGGATTCTATTTTTTACGGAAGAGCCGCACCGCATCGCAGTTTATGGTCGCGGGCCGCTCGATTCCGGCTTGGGCCGCGGGGCTGGCGGTGATGAGCGCCTACACCAGTAGCATCTCCTATATCGCTACGCCCGGGAAAGCGTTTGACCACAACTGGCACCCGATGATCTTCGCGCTCACGATTTTCCCCGTGGCGTGGGTGACGTGCAAATACGTTGTTCCGTACTATCGAAGAATCGGTTTGATCTCGGTGTACGAGTTTCTGGAACACCGGCTGGGCACCTGGGCCCGGGTCTATTCGGCCCTTTCATTCTTGCTGTATGAGATGACGCGCGTGGGCGTGATTCTGTACCTGGTCGGTGTGCTCTTTTGGAACAGTTCATTCCGCTGGACATCGCCACCATCATCGTCATCGTCGGCATCATCACCATCATCTACACCTTGCTGGGTGGCATGGAGGCGGTGATTTGGACCGACGTTATGCAATCGGCGATCATGATCGTGGGGGTCTTGTTCTGCGCCGTTTATCTGACGATGCAGACATTCTCCCAGCCGGATTACCTGATCCAACACGCGTTCGACAACAATAAGTTCAGTTTCGGCGATTGGGACTTCAGTCTCGCCAATCGAACCGTCTGGGTCATGATCGTGTACGGCGTCACAGAGAACATCCGAAACCTGATCGCCGACCAAAACTACGTACAGAAATATGTTTCGGTGGGTAACGAGAACGACGCCAAACGGTCGGTCTGGATCGCCATGCTGATCTACATTCCCCTGACGGCGGTCTTCCTCTATATCGGAACGAATCTATTCGCCTATTACTCGGCGGAAGTGAACGCCCTCCCGGAAGGCGTCGTGAAGGGCGATCAGATCTTCCCGCACTTCATCGTCACAGTGGTGCCCGTCGGTCTTCGAGGTCTGATCATCGCGGCCATCGTCGCGGCGGCCATGAGCACCGTGGATTCGACGTTGAACTGCTCGGCGACGATTTCGCTAATCGACTTCAAGAAACGGTTCTGGGACCCGGATATCGACGAACAACGCGGCGTGGTTTTCTTGCGGACGATGACTGTGATCTGGGGCATCATCGGAACGGCCATCGCGGTGTTGATGATCAATATCAAGAGCGCGTTAGATGTCTGGTGGGAGTTCGCCGGGATTTTCGGAGGCGGCATGCTGGGCCTGTTCCTGCTGGCGTTGTTCCGGGTGCGGTTGCGGATGTGGCACGGATTGGTCGCCATCGCCGCCAGCCTCGCGGTCATCATCTGGGGAACCTTCATCGGCATGCTGGAGAAGTTCCTGGGATACGTTCCCGAATCCCTGAAGTGGATGGAAGCCTGGCAGATCCCCATCGATCCGATCCTGGTCGGTGCGGGAGGAACGGCGGTCATGCTCTTCTTGGCCTTGCTGTTCGGTCTGACCGGCAAATCGGAAGAACCCAAGGAAGCGTAGAAAGTAAGAAACAACAGGTTGTGCAAACGGCCGGGCTGCTATGCAGCTCGGCCGTTTTTTTGTTTGGCTATCCGCAGGCCGTGACGGCTCAGGCGGGGGAGTCCAGACCGCGCTCCTTCAGCATTTCCTCCGCGCGCTGGACATCTTCTGCGGTGTCGATCGAACAACCGACGAATTCCGAATCTTCACAGGACGTCTTGACGACCTTGATCTTGTAGCCGTGCTCCAACACACGGAGCTGTTCGAGCGACTCTTCGAGTTCCAGTGGAGTCGGTTCGAGTTCGCCCAGCGTGCGCAGGAAATCCGCGCGATAAACATAGATGCCGATGTGATCGTAGATGGGTATCCCCGTTTTCTGACGGAGATAAGGAATCAACGAGCGAGAAAAATACAGGGCGAAACCATTGATATCCATGACCGTCTTCACAGTCGCCGGATTCTCGTAATCTTCCTCGCGCTGGATTCGGTAGACAGAAGTCCCCATGGGAATGGATGAATCGTCGCGGAGCCGGATCACGATTTCGTCAATCATCGTGGGATGGACGAACGGCATATCGCCCTGGATGTTGACGACGATGTCGGGAGTCGCGACGCCCTCCTTTTCAAGAATCGCCACCGTCTCGGCAATGCGGTCAGTGCCCGAGGGATGATTGGGATCGGTCATGATCGCGCGGCCCCCGATTCGCTCGACTTCGTCGACGATCCGAGAGTCGTCCGTGGCCACACAAACGTGATCGAGCGTGGTGCACTTCGCCGACTGTTCGTAGACACGCTGAATAAGCGTTTTCCCCATGATGGGTACGAGAGGTTTACCGGGCAAACGAGTGGAACCGTAACGAGCGGGTATGACACCGAGTACAGACATTGTGGTTTTCGCCTCCTCAGGCTTCAGCTCAGTCATTGGATGAATGGCGGCGATGCTTCACAGTCTCCATCACAGAACCGCGCCGCCAACCTGTAAAGGATAGACGACTCCTGGAAACTGGGCAATCACCAGACCGTGCACGAACCGGTTACCAGAAGTTGACAACAAAGAGTGGCACGGTTACCGTGGCAAGTGCCGTAGCGACGCCGGTTGAGTTCTCGCACACTGCATTGCATCCAAACGCTTCCGACCAGCGAAAGAGGTGAGGTCATGTTGAAACCCAGTCGAGCCACCATTGAAGAATGGGCCAGTCTACTGTCAGAGAGCTGCCGCGAGCGGATCGAGCAGGTAGCCGACACGCTTTGCACCGTGAAGGAAAAAGGCGGAAAGATCGCCGTCGTGACCGGCAGCGGTCCGAATATCCATGAAGGCGTGACAACACTGATCGCAGAACTGATGCGTGTGGGCGTGGTAGACGGCGTGACGACGAGCTCGGCGGTGGTCGCTCACGAGCTGGGGGGCGTCCTAGACCGTGTGAAACGTGTGGACGGCAAAGCATTGAATATCGACCCCGCACTCCTACCGAGAGGCGATGGTTTCGAGTTCACGGTTGCGGACAAAGCACTGCTCGATACGATCGGTCAGTCGATCGAACTCGACGCGGCCCTGCTGGAAGCGGGCGAGAAGGCCGCTGGGAGCGTAATCGTCAAGGCCGCCGGCAATATGGCGTATCCGATGGGACTGTGGGTCGAGAGGTGGTCCAAGCAGATTTGTCTCGAAGCGCAAGAGGAAGGCGTTCCTTTCGAGACCGTCGCGGGCCTCTACGCGGACGAACGAACCATGCTGGGGCGAGGCGCGCGTATGGGCCTTCCGGTCCTGGTCACGATCCCTCAGCTGATCGGCGGCGGTGCGGCCGGACTCGCGGTCGGCGATAGCGTTTCGATCACCGAACGAGCGCGGTCGGTAGCCGAACTGCTGGGTTCGGCAGACGTGATCATCGAATCGGCCGTGGCCCTGACGCAGGAGATCCACGACGGCCCCTTCGAAATGCACACCGGGCACGGCATCTGGGCATCTTGGGACGGGACACCCACGTATAGCCTGGAAAAGAAAAGCCTGATTCGTATCGATCTCGACCCCGCCCTGGACAAGGCGTGGCAGTTCGAAAGGAACTCCCAGACCGTCCAACAGGCCATCGATAAAGGGCTGCCCAAGACCAAACTGATGGAAATCCCATTCCGTATGGAGATGTCTGGATTCGCGCGGCTGGATGGAAGCCTGCCGGTCATCGGGGATATCGGCGTGATCTGGCCCGTGCTCGCCTCCCGGTTGGAGGAACGCTTGGGGCTGGACCTGGAGTTCAACTCAGCCCCTCAGCAAACGCCCGAAGGAAAGCGAATGCGGGAGTGGATCGTGGATGAGGTCGCCCCCGTCACCCGGGCGCTCGAGCCTGCAGCGGTGTAACCCGTAGCGGCTGCAAAACAACTCGCGCGCACGTGAAACCGCCCAAAAGAAGGGTGAAATGATTGACAGAACGGTAGCTCGGGGCTACCGTGACTCCTACGTTTTCCCAATTCCCTAAGTGTAAGGCCGAGGACACAAAACCGATGACTCCATTTCAAGGCGTTTTCCCAGCAGTACCCACTCCCTTCTGTAAGGGTGGCGAAACATTCGACGAACCCGCAATGCGCGGACAAATCAAATATCTGATCGAAAAAGGAGTTCACGGCCTCTTCATTACAGGCGCGACAGGCGAAGGCCCCTCGATCCCGCCCGACGAGCGGAAACGGATCATCGATGTCGTCGCCGAAGAGAACGCCAACCAAACATGCCTGATCGCCCAGATCGGCTGTAATACAGTTCCCTATACCATCGAGATCGCTAAACACGCCGCGAAAGTCAAACTGGGTGGGGCAGCCGTCCTCATTCCCCCGTTCTATCTGTGCGATAGCGCCGCCGTGGTCGAGTTCTTCATGCCTATCGCCGAAGCGCTCGGCGATGTTCCCCTCTTCTTCTATAACATCCCCGCACGGACCGGGAACGATCTCCCCTTCGACGCCGTGGCCGAACTGAAAGAACGCTGCAAAAACGTCTCGGGAATCAAAGAGAGCGGCACCCTAACCAACCTCGCCAAATGGATGGAACTGCAAGACGACCGGTTCCGCGTCTATTGCGGAATGGATCCACACGAATACGACGCGTACCTCCTCGGGAGCCGCGCCATCGTGGCCTCGTTCGCGAACTGGCTTCCAGAGACCTTCGTGGCCTTCCACGAGGCGGCCTGCGCGGGACGCTGGGAAGAAGCCCGCAAACTTCAGAATGAAATCATCAAGATCATCACCCCGGGCATAAACGAAAACGTCTTCGCAAACATCAAAACCGGATTGCGAATGAAGGGCGTCACAGCCGGATACGTTCGCAAACCACTGCGCGACCTGACCGGCGAAGAAGAAGAGGCGCTCCGTCAGAAACTGATCGCCAACGGCTTTCTACAATCGTAACGCATTCGTTTGAGAGGTCGACGCTATGCTCCCAACACTTCTAATTCTCGCGGTCGGGATACTGCTTCCCGTTGTGTTTACCGTTTTCGGCGCACTCCTCGCAGGCGCTTTCTTCTTCCTCTATGGACGAATGAAGGCCGCGTCCAAACCCAAACAGAAAGCAGACCACTTCGCGTACCGCGTTTCCGACATGAACCGGTCGATCGAGTTCTACACAAAACAACTGGGGTGGAGACTCAAGTCCGTCAATATCGACGAAGACCACCATGAGGTTTTCGCCTTCATCGAACTGGACGGCGGAGACCTGGAACTGCTCCAACCTCTGGACGAAGAGAACAAACCCATCCCCTACGCGAGCGAGCCCGCCGGGCCGCCATATTGTCCCCATTTCGCCGTCAAAGTGAATCGGATGGAACCGCTGGTCACAATGCTGCGCGAAAAGAATATCCCGATCCTCAAAGGACCGCTGGAAATCTCCGGCAGCGTGAAATGGGTCTACATCGCCGATCCCGACAACAACACCATCGAGTT